>NZ_JAMYMK010000009.1:0-269923 GCF_040318565.1 Mesorhizobium sp. M1142 | reverse complement strand
TCGACCTCAATGCAAGCCAACGATAGGATGGCAAACTGTTCGCGATGTCCTCGCACAGCTGTTCGCGATGTCCCCGGTCCAAACAGGGGGGAGATTGGACCTCATTTCGGATTTCGCCAATTACTGACGTGGCAAGGCGCGTGCCCCGGTTGAAGCTGCCGATCTCCCCCCTTGAGGGGGAGATGTCCGGCAGGACAGAGGGGAGTGCGGCTTGATACCAGCCTCTGGTCCTTATCATCTTGCAAACGTTCGTGTTCATCAGTCGCTGACGCCAGGACTGGCCGCAGCATTCGATGCCGACGGCTTTGCGCTTACGGATATCGCCGTCGCCAACGGAAAAATCTCCAGCATTGCAGCACATCAGCGATCCAATGCACCGGCAGGCGCCATCGACCTCGGCGGCCGGATCGTCTTGCCCTGCTTCGTCGACTGCCACACCCATATCGACAAGGGCCATATTTGGCCTCGAACGCCCAACCCGGACGGCACCTTCATGGGCGCGCTGAACGCAACGGGCGCCGACCGGGCGGCGCGCTGGAGCGCCGACGACGTTGCCCGCCGCATGGATTTTTCGCTGCGCTCGGCCTATGCGCATGGTACCAGGGCGCTGCGCACGCATCTCGACAGCGTTGCGCCGCAGGAAGAGATCTCCTGGCCGGTGTTCGAGACGATGCGGGATAAATGGCGCGGCCGCATCGAGCTGCAGGCGGCCTGCCTGCTCGGCATCGAGGGCGTGCGCGACAGGAAATGGTTCGAGAGGCTGGCCAAGCGAGTGGCTGCGGCCAACGGCGTGCTCGGCGTCGTCACCTATATGGTGCCGGATCTCGAAGAACTACTTGACCAGGTATTTGCGCAGGCGATCGAGCACGGCCTCGATCTCGATTTCCATGCGGACGAGACCGACGATATCGCGGCGATCTCGCTGAAGAAAATCGCCGAAGCCGCCCTTTGGAACGGTTTCGAGGGGAACATCCTGGTCGGCCATTGCTGCTCGCTGGCGCGCCAGCCCGATCTTGACGTGCTCGACACGCTAGACAAGGTCGCCAAGGCCGGCCTGGCGGTGGTGTCGCTGCCGATGTGCAATCTCTATCTGCAGGACCGGCGCGGCGACAACACCACGCCGCGCTGGCGCGGGGTGACGTTGCTGCACGAGATGAAGGCGCGCGGCATTGCCGTGGCCGTCGCTTCCGACAATACGCGCGACCCGTTCTACGCCTATGGCGATCTCGACATGCTTGAGGTTTACCGGATGGCGACGCGCATCCTGCATCTCGACCATCCCGTCGCCGACTGGCCGCAAGCGGTGACTTCGACGCCGGCCAAGGTGATGCGGCTCGACGGTTTCGGCACGCTTGCCGCCGGAGCGCCGGCCGATTTCGTCGTCTTCAAGGGGCGGAGCTGGACGGAATTGCTGTCACGGCCCGAATCGGATCGCATCGTTGTACGCGACGGCCTGGCGATCGAGCGTCAGTTGCCCGATTATGCCGAACTCGATGATCTGATGGTGGAATGATGGATATTGCGGCGCTCAAGCGCGACCTGTACGGTTTGAAGATCGACGACCATCCGGCGATCGTCCAGCAGAAGAGCCGCGACTTCTACTGGTACAGCCCGGTGCTGAAGCAGCAGCTCGATCACGTCACCGGCGACCTGATCGTGACGCCGAAAACCGAAGACGAGGTCGTCCGCATTCTCGCCGCCTGTCACCGGCATGGCGTGCCGGTGACGCCGCGCGGCAGCGGCACTGGGAACTACGGCCAAGCGATGCCCTTGTCCGGCGGCGTCGTGCTCAATCTCGCCGAGATGAACGCGGTCAAGACGATCGCCCCCGGCCGTGTCGTCACCGACCCCGGCGCCGTGCTCGCCGACATGGACAGAGCGACGCGGGCGCATTCCGGCCAGGAGCTCCGCATGTCGCCGTCGACCTACAACACGGCGTCGATCGGCGGCTTCGTCGCCGGCGGCTCCGGCGGTATCGGCTCGATCCGCTGGGGCGGACTGCGCGACCTCGGCAATGTCATCCGGCTGAGGACCGTGACGATGGAGGCTGAGCCGCGTGTCATGGAGCTCACCGGCGAGGACGTGCTGAAGGTGATGCATGCCTACGGCACCAACGGCATCATCACCGAAGTCGAGATGCCGCTGACCGCCAGCTATGACTGGATCGACGTCATCGTCGGCTTCGACGATTTCATGGATGCGGCCGGGTTCGGCAACGACCTCGCCATCCAGGACGGCATACTGGCGAAACTGATCACGCCGATCGCAGCACCGATCCCCTACGATTATTTCAAGCGCCACCAGCGGTTTTTCCGGCGCGGCCAAAGCATCGTCGTCCTGATGATCGCACCGCATGCGATGGATGCCTTCCTTGCCTTCACGGCGCGCAGCAAGGGCGAGATTGTCTTCCGGGCCGACAAGGAGGCCGATCTCAAAGGGTTGCCGCCGGCCTATGAGCTGACCTGGAACCACACGACGCTGCGTGCCATCCGGGTCGATCCGACGATCACCTACCTGCAGACCCGCTACCCTTCGCCGGACCACCTCGGCCACGTCAAGGCGATGGTCGATCGCTTCGGCGACGAGGTGCCGGCGCATCTCGAATTCATCCGCTTCGACGGCGCCATCGGCATCGCAGGGCTGCCGCTGGTGCGTTTCACCACGGCGGAGCGGCTCGACGAGATCATCCGCATCCACGAGGACAATGGCTGCTGGATCTTCAACCCGCACCGCTACACGCTGGAAGAAGGCGGCATGAAGCGCACCGACGAGGTGCAGCTCGCCTTCAAGCGCGAAACCGACCCGCAAGGGCTGCTCAATCCGGGCAAGATGATCGCCTGGGAAAATCCGGACTATGATTATCGCTCGGGCAAGTCGTTTCTGTTCAAGGGGCTGGAGAACGCGGGTTGAACATCCTCGTCCTCTACGCTCATCCGGTGGAGACCAGCTTCAATGCCGGCCTGCACCGGACCATCGTCGAGCGCCTGAAGGCGGCCGGCCATGTGGTAGACGACTGTGACCTCTATGCCGAGAATTTCGATCCCAGGCTGACGCGCGCCGAACGGATGTCCTATCACGACGAACGCAGCGACGGCGATCCGGCGTCGCCTTATGTCGAGCGCTTGCTGCGGGCCGAGGCGCTGGTGCTGTCGTTTCCGGTGTGGAACTTCGGCTATCCGGCCATTCTGAAAGGCTTTTTCGATCGCGTCTTCCTGCCCGGTGTGTCGTTCAAGCTGGTCGCCGGCAAGGTGCAGCCGTCACTGCACAATATTCGCAAGGTGGTCGCCGTCACAACCTATGGCGGCAGCCGGTTCCGAGCCATGCTGATGGGTGACCCGCCGCGCAAGCTGGTCAATCGGGTGCTGCGCGCGACGATCCAGCCCGGCGGGTCGGTTTCCTACCTTGCGCATTACTCGATGAACCAGTCGACCGAGGGCAGTCGGACCAGGTTCGTGGCGAAGGTCGCGGCCAGGATGGACGCGCTCTGAGGTGCGCTACATCCGCACCCGTGCCGCCTTCGGATCGTACATCGGCTTAAGCGACGCCTCCGCCGCAAAGCGCTCGCCGGCGATCTCGATCTCGTAGGACGACGACAGGACATCCGCCTCGCTCTCGCCCTTGCAAGGCACGTAACCAAGCCCGATAGCGCCGCCGAGATGATGGCCGTAATTGCCCGAGGTGATCGGACCGACGATCCTGCCGTCGCGCAGGATCGCCTCGTTGTGGAAGAGCAGCGGCTCGGTGTCGTTCAGGCGGAACTGCACCAGCCGACGTGATAGGCCGGTTTCTTTCTTCTTCAGCACCGCATCGCGGCCGAGGAAGTCTCCCTTGGCCGTCTTCACGGCAAAGCCAAGGCCGGCCTCCAGCACATTGTCTTCGTCGGTGATGTCGTGGCCGAAATGCCTGAAGGCCTTTTCGATGCGGCAGGAATCCAGTGTGTGCAGGCCGCATAGCTTCAGGCCGACGTCGGCGCCGGCTTCTTCTATAGCCTCGAAGACGTGGGCGGCCTGATCGGTCGAGACATAAAGCTCCCAGCCGAGCTCGCCGACATAGGTGACGCGGTGGGCGCGGGCCAGCCCCATGCCGATTTCGATCTCCTGAAACGTCCCGAACGGGTTGTTTTCGTTTGAAAAATCGTTGGGGCTCACCCTTTGAATCAGCTTTCTCGCATCCGGGCCCATCAGGCAGAGCACGGCTTCGGCAGCGGTCACATCGGTGATGACGACGAACTCGTCGGCAAGGTGTTTTCGCAGCCAGGCTAAATCGCGCTGCAGCGTCGCACCGGGCACGACGAGGAAGAAGGCTGTTTCAGACAGCCGCGAGACGGTGAGGTCGCTCTCGATGCCACCGCGCTGGTTGAGCATCTGGGTATAGACGATCTTGCCCGGCGCCACATCCATGTCGTTGGCGCAGAGCCTTTGCAGGAAGGCGCAGGCGTCGCGGCCTTCGACGCGGATCTTGCCGAACGAGGTCATGTCGAACAGGCCGACGCCGTTCCTGACCGCCAGATGCTCCTCACGCTGGTTGTCGAACCAGTTCTGCCGTTTCCAGGAATAGCGGTATTCGCGCTCCTGGCCGGGCCTGGCGAACCAGTTGGCGCGCTCCCAGCCGGCGACCTCGCCGAACACCGCACCGCGCGCCTTCAGATGCTCATGCAGCGGCGAGCGCCTTATGTTCCGCGAAGTCGCCATCTGCCGGTAGGGGAAATGATCGGCGTAGAGCAGGCCGAGCGTTTCGGAAACGCGCTCCTTGAGATAACGGCGGTTCTTCTGGAACGGCTGAGCGCGGCGGATGTCGACCTCCCAGAGATCGAAAGGCGCCTCGCCGTCATTGATCCATTGCGCCAGCGCCATGCCGGCGCCACCGGAGGAGACGATGCCGATCGAATTGTAGCCGGTCGCCATCCAGTAGCCGGAAAGCTCCGGCGCCTCGCCGAGATAGTAGCGATCGTCGGGCGTGAAGCTTTCGGGGCCGTTGAAGAAGGTGTGGATGCCGGCGGTGCCCAGCATCGGCATGCGGTTGACGCCCATTTCGAGGATCGGCTCGAAGTGATCCATGTCCGCGGGCAACTGGTCGAAGCAGAAATCCTCGCTTATGCCGTTCATGCCCCACGGCTTGGCTACCGGTTCGAAAGCGCCGAGCATCATCTTGCCGGCATCTTCCTTGTAGTAGGCGCACTCGTCCGGGACGCGCAGCACCGGCAGGCGGGAAAGCCCGGCGATCGGTTCGGTGACGAGATAGAAATGTTCGCAGGCGTGCAACGGGATGGTGACGCCATTCTGGGCGCCAAGCTCGCGTGCCCACATGCCGGCGCAGTTGACGACGATGTCGGTATCGATCGTGCCTTGCTCGTCGCCCTGCGCCCAAGACACTCCGGTGACGCGGCCGGCCCTGGTATGGACCTTGGTCACCTTCACATTCTCGACGATCGTCGCACCACGCTGGCGCGCGCCCTTGGCCAAGGCCATGGCGATGTTGGCGGGGTCGCACTGGCCGTCGAGCGGCAGATGCACGGCGCCGACCACATCGGATACATTGAGATGCGGGTACATCTGCTTGACTTCACGTGGCGAAATCTCGCGCACGTCGACATCGAAGGCGCGGGCGAGAGACGCCTGCCGATAGATCTCGTGCTTGCGCTCCTCGGTCAGCGCCACGGTGATCGAGCCGACCTGGCGCATGCCGGTGCCGACATCGGTCTCGGCCTCGAGCTTGACGTAGAGGTCGGCCGAATATTTCGCCAGCCGCGTCATGTTCTGCGAGCCGCGCAATTGGCCGATCAGGCCGGCAGCGTGCCATGTTGTGCCTGACGTCAGCTGCTTGCGCTCGAGCAGCACGATATCGGTCCAGCCGAGTTTGGCCAGATGATAGGCGACCGAACAACCGGAGACGCCGCCGCCGATGATGACCGCCCTTGCTTTGGGAGGAATGGCCTTAGTCGGAATGGCTTTGGTGGGCGGGGCGCTCATGCGGCCTCGCGGCGATAGCTGGATGCGAAGCGGCGCAGGCGTGTGGCAGCCTCCATCAGCACCGGCTCAGGCTGGCAGAGGCTGAAGCGGATGTGGCCTGCTGCGGCCGCGCCGAAGCTCGAGCCGGGCATAACGCCGACCTTCTCCTGGTCGAGGAAAGCCCAGGCGAATTTTTCGTCGTCCGGCTCGATCGCCGATATGTCGAGCATCACATACATGCCGCCTTCGGAGCCGCGCACGGTGACGTTGTTCATACCGCGCATGGCATCGAGAACGACGGCGCGCCTCGCGGCATAGCGCTCGGCGATCTCCTCGACGCCGTAGCCGTTTTCGAGCGCCTCGGCGCAGGCGAGGCTGATGAAGGCCGGCAGGCCGTAGGTCATCACCAGATTGAGGTCGGTCAGCAGCGAGATCATCTCCTCGGGCCCGGTCAGCCAGCCCATGCGCCAGCCGGTCATGCCGTGGCTCTTGGACATCGAATTGATGACTAGCGTGCGTTCCGTCATGCCAGGCAGTGAGCGTGGTGAGACGTGCTCGCCGCGGCCCAGCGTCCAGTAGACCTCGTCCGACAGGAGCCAAAGGTCATGCTCGCGGGAGATCTGCGCCAGCTCTTCCAGGCGCTCGCGCGAATAGACGGCGCCCGTGGGATTGTTCGGCGTGTTGATCAGGATGGCGCGGGTGTTCGGCCGAAGGGCGGCGCGGATGTCGGCGGCGCGCGGCTGAAAGCTGTCTTCGGCGGGGGTCTCGACGACGCTGAACTCGGCGCCCGCCGCACTGAAGGTATTCGGATAGGTGGCGTAATAGGGCGCTACGACGATGGCATGGTCGCCCTGGTCGAGAACCGCTTGAATGGCCGCGTAAAGCGCGGCCTGCCCGCCCGGCGTGGCGATGACCTGGTCGGGGCTGGTCGCAACCCCGGTGCACCGCGTCGACGCCGCCGCCATCGCCTTGCGCAGGCGTGGAACGCCGGCAAGCGGCGTATAGTGGTGATTGCTGGCGCGGACGGCCGTCACGCAGGCTTCGATCGTCTCGCCCGGCGTGTCGAAATCATGGTCGCCGACCGACAGCATGATGATGTCCTCGCCAGCCTGCTTGCGCGCCCAGGCAGCGGAATGAACCTCCCAGCCATCCTTGCCCGAAGGCACGATGCCGGAAATGCGCGATGATGGTCTGGGCATTATGCTACTCCCGAAATTTCGTAGCCGGCTTGTTCGAGCCGGTCGCGCAGCGCGGCGATGTGGGCCGGTCCGACTTCGCAGCAGCCGCCGACGATGCCGGCGCCAGCCTCGACCCAGCCGATCGCCTGGCCGGCATAGGCATCCGGATCGAGGTCGTGGCGGGCGTGCAGCACTTCCACGGTGCCGCCATGCTTGAGTGCCTCGACCGAAGTGAAGCCGTTGGCATAGGCGCCGACCGGCCCGCCGAGGGCGATCAGTTCGGGGAGCGCTGCAGCGATCGCCTCGGGCCGGCAGCAATTGATCAGCCGGGCCGCGACGGGCAGGCCGTCGAGAGCGCTTGCCGCCGCCGCAATGGCTTCGCCGCTGCGCAGGCGCGGCGCGCCGCGGTCGGCGAGCGTCCACGACACCCATACAGGCTTGCCGCTTTCCGATGCCGCGGTGACGGCGGCGCGCGCCTCTTCGGCCGACGCCATGGTTTCGCACAGAAACAGATCGACGCCGTCCGCCTGCTCGGCAACGATACGGCGATAGACGTCGAGCGTATCCTGGAAGGATATCGTCAGCGCTGGCGCATAGCTGCCGAACAGCGGCGACAGGCAGCCGGCGATCGCCGCGTCGCCGGCCTGGTCGCGTGCTTGCCTTGCCAGTTCGATGCCGCGCTTCTGCAACGGCTTGAACAGCTCTTCCGCGCCTTCGCGCGCCAGCCGCTCCGGCGTTGCGGAATAAGTGTTGACGGTGATGACGCGGGCGCCGGCGCGGATAAATTCGGCATGCAGGTCGCGCACCAGATCCGGTTCGTCGATGAGCACCCTGGCCGACCACAGCGGCGTCGGCTCGGAGCTGCTGCGGCGGACCAGCTCTTGGCCCATGCCGCCATCGGTGAGGATCACTTTCTTCATGCTCTGAGCCTCTCGTTCTTTGGATCCCATAACGGCTCATCCTCCTGCACGACCGCCCGAAAACGTTCGCCGAAGATCTCGACCTCGACCGCCGTTCCCGGCTCGGTCAGGTCGGCGCGCAGCATGCCGAGCGCGATTGACTTGTCGATACGATGACCCCAGCCGCCGGACGTCGTCTCGCCGACGATCCGGCCGTCATGCCACAGCGTCGACATATAAGGCGCATCGCAGTCACCGGGGTTTTCGACGACAAGCGTGACGAAGCGTTTCTTGACGCCCTGCTGCTTCTCGTTCTGCAGCGCTGCCTTGCCGCGGAAGTCAGGCTTGTCCCATCTGACGAAGCGCTCCAGCCCGCCCTGCAGGATCGAATAGGCGGTCGACAGGTCGCCCTTCCAGGTGCGGTAACCTTTTTCGAGCCGCAGCGAATCCAGCGCGTACATGCCGAACGGTTTCAGGCCGTGCTTCTGGCCAGCTGCCCAGACGGTGTCGAAGATCGCTGCAGTATCATCGATCTTGCTGTGGATTTCCCAGCCGAGCTCGCCCGCGAAGGACACGCGCACCAGCTTTGCCCAACGTCCGGCGATACTGGTCTCCTGATGCGTCAGCCAGGGCAGGGTGAGGTCGGCCGCGCAGAGTTCGGCCAGGATTTTTCGCGAGTTGGGGCCGGCGAGGATCTGGGTAGAGTATTCCTCCGTCCTGTCGATCAGCTTGAATGTGGCGTCCTTCGGGATGCGCGATTTCAGCCATTCGAGATCATGCCACTGAGCCACAGCGGCGGTGATCAGCGTCATCAGGTTCTCGTCGTGGCGGACCACCGACATCTCGGTGACGATGCGGCCCTTGTCGTCGGCAAAATAGACGAGGCCGATGCGGCCGGGTTTCGGCACCAGGCCTGTGACCTGGAGGCTGAGCCATTCGGCCGCACCTGGACCATCGAGATTGAAACGGGAAAAGCCCGGCAGGTCCAGAATGCCGGCGGCATCGCGGACGGCGAGGCATTCTTGGCGCACACGATGCTGCCACGGCCCGTCGCGGCGGAAAGTCAGCGTGGCTTGTTCGGAGACGTCGTCACCGGGCTGCGCATACCAGGTGGCGCGTTCCCAGCCATTATAGGCATCGAACTGGGCGCCGAGTGCCTTGATGCGGCCGTGGAGCGGCGACAGCTTGCGGTCGCGTCCGGCCGGCCAGGCATGGCGCGGGAACTGGATGGCGTATTCGTTGCCGTAGATTTCCATGCCCTTGGCAACGCAATAATCCGGAGCCGAGGCGAAGGCGGTGAAACGGCGCGGATCGCAGGACCACATATCCCATTCGGCCTGGCCCTCGGTCACCCATTCGGCCAGCACCTTGCCGGCGCCGCCGCCCTGGGCGATGCCGAAGGTGAAGACGCAGGCCTCGAAGGCGCTGGGCACGCCGGGCATCGGCCCGATCAGCGGGTTGCCGTCCGGCGCATAGGGGATCGGCCCGTTGATGACCTTGGATAGGCCGGCGGTGCCGAGGATCGGCACGCGGGCGACAGCATCGGCCAGGTAATCTTCCAGCCGATCGAGATCGTCGGGAAACAGCTGGAACGAAAAGTCGTCGGGCATCGGGTCGTTGTGGCCGACCCAGTGGGCGCGGCAATTGCGCTCATAAGGGCCGAGATTCATGCCGTTCTTTTCCTGGCGCAGATAATAGGACGTATCGACGTCGCGCAGCAGCGGCAGCTTCTTGCCCTGTTCCTTCGACCAGGCCGCCAGTTCGGGGATTTCCTCGAACAGGATATATTGATGGCTCATCACCATCATCGGCACCTCGCGGCCGAACATCCTGCCGATCTCGGCGGCGCGGTATCCGGCGGCGTTGACGACGATCTCGCAGCGGATCTCGCCTTGCGCCGTCTCGACCACCCACTCGTCGTTTTCTCGGCGCACGCCGGTGACCGGGCAGAAGCGGATGATCTTCGCGCCCATGTCGCGGGCACCTTTAGCCAGCGCCTGGGTCAATTGCGCCGGGTCGATGTCGCCGTCATTCGGATCGTAGAGCGCGCCTTTCAGCTCATGCGTCTCGATGAAGGGGTAACGACGCTTGATCTCGTCGAGCCCGACGACATCGATGTCCATGCCCTGGTAGCGGCCCATGCCCTTGGCGCGCTGGAATTCCTGCATGCGCTCCGCGCTATGGGCTAGCCTGAGCGAGCCGGTGACGTGGTAGTTCATGGGATAGCCGACCTCGTCGCCCAGCCGGCGATAGAGTTCGGTCGAATATCGCTGCATGTTCATCAGCGACCATGACGACGAGAAAGTCGGCACGTTGCCGGCGGCATGCCAGGTCGAGCCGGAAGTCAGCTCGTTCTTCTCCAGAAGCACGCAGTCGATCCAGCCCGCTTTGGCGAGATGATAGAGCGAGGAGGCGCCGACGACACCGCCTCCGATGATCACAACGCGTGCCGTGGTCGGCAAACCGGCCATGTTCTTCTCCGACTATTTGTTTTGATGCATGTCATTGTCCCAAACCGCCACGCACTTTTGGGCGACATGCATTCGTTCAGTAGACAGGCGGCGAAACCACCCAGATGACGACAGCCGGCTCGGCTCCAGGATTGCGCCAGCGGAACGGCTTGCCGTCGAAGCGGAAGGAGTCGCCTTCGCCAAGCCGGTGCCAGACGCCAGCAATTTCGATGTCGAAGCTGCCGGAAGCGACGTAGCCGGCTTCCTCGGTCGGCCGGCGCGCCTCGGTCTTCAGCTCGGCACCCGGGGCGAAGGCCGAACGCAGCATCTCGAAGCTACCGCCGAGATCGGGCGACAGCAGCTCCTCCACCAGGCCAGAATCGCTTGTGCCAAGCACGCGTCGGCTGCCGGCGCGCACGACCACGCCGCGCTCGGTCTCGACAGGCACGTCATGGCTGAAGAACAGGCTGACCGGCACGCCGAACAATTCGGCGAAGGCTCTGAGGTCGCCGAGCGACGGGATCGACAGGCCGCGCTCGACCTGGCTGACCCAGCCGACGGAGCGGCCGAGCTTGAGGCCGGTCTCGGCAAGCGTCAGTCCGCGCGCCTTGCGCAAGGCGCGGATGTCGCCGGCCAGCAGCCGTTCGCCGCTGTCTTGTTCCGATCTGGCCGCGGTTGAGGGCAAAGCTGTCCCTGTTTCGGTGAAAAATTCCCAGCAAATTTCATGTGACGGCACGTTTGTGAAAAAATCAAGAGGATTTTCATGCGCCCACAAGATTTACTTGCGCCATTTTGACGGTTCGGGCAAAGGCTCGGCGCACGAGCGGCGAGTGGGGCGTCCGGTCGAGGCGGATAGGCTTATCGGGCGTTCAAAAAGACGCGCAAGGATGCTCCATCACTTCTAGTCGGCGCATGATCCTTCCGGAGAATCGGGTTCGGGATCATACGCAAAGGGACGGCCATGCTGGAAAACAACTCCCGGATTGCGGCGGCGATCGTCGATGACGCGATCACCTCGCGCCGATCGGTACGCGCCTTCTTGCCCGATATGATCGACGACGAGACCATCCGCGATATTCTCGCCGTTGCCGCGCGCGCGCCGTCAGGCACCAACATGCAGCCCTGGAAGGTCTATGTGACCAAGGGCGAGGTCAAGCAGCGCATCAGCGATGCCATCCTCAGCTCGGGCATCCGCGCCGAAAAGGCGGAATGGGACGAATATCGCTATTATCCCGACCAGTTCTTCGAACCCTATCTGACGCGGCGGCGGGCCAACGGCTTCGGTCTCTACGGCGTGCTCGGCATCGGCCGGCGCGAGGTCGACAGGATGCGCGCGCAGCACGACCGCAACTTCATCTTCTTCGATGCGCCGGTCGGCATGATCTTCACCGTCGACCGGCGGCTGAACAAAGGGTCGTGGATCGACTACGGCATGTTCCTGCAAAACATCATGGTCGCGGCGCGGGGCAGGGGCCTGCACACCTGTCCGCAAGCTGCCTTCGCGCCCTATCACCGGCAGATCAGGCCGGTGCTCAACATTCCCGACGAGGAGATCGTTGTCTGCGGCATGGCGCTCGGCCATGAGGACACGTCCAAGCCCGAAAACGCATTCCGCACCGACCGCGCGCCGCTGGAAGAGTGGGTGACGTTCGCCAGCTAACGTGGCGACGCGCCGGCTGAGTTATTGCACGTCGTAGCCGACTTCCTCGCTGGCGTGGCAGAGTGCCTTCCAGAACGAGCGTGCGAACGAGCGGAACACGTAGATGTCGAACTGATCGGCCGCGGTGCGCTGGATCTGCGCGAAGACGTCGTGATGCATGGTCGAGCGGCCGGCGCCGATCGGGAAGGCCGGGAGCGCGAAGTCGATGGCGAAGAATTTCGCCAGCACCCACTCGGCCTTCGGCCCGGCGATACGGATCGCGGTGCGGCCGTGCGAAAGGTCGGTGACCGTACCGATGGCCGGGGTGACGACATCGGCAAAGGCCGTCGCCAATCCCTCGGCTTCATCGACAACCGTAAATTTTCCCGGCGCAAAGCCGAACACCGACCTGGCGCCGTTCGTCACACCGCCGCCGGCGCCGTCGGGCAAAGTCAGGCCGGTGACCGTATGGATGCCGGCCATCAACGTCTTCTCCTCGCCGGGCCAGGCGGCGAGCTGCAGAATCGACCCCGGCCTAGTTTCGGAGAGGATGATTTCGACGCCGTGCTCGAAATCGCCATGCGAGCCCGGATGCAGCACCGGCTCAAGCGGTGATTGGCGTTCAACCATGCATGCGGCTCCCGTCCGGATCGAAGAAATGGTTGGAGACGATCTCGACCGGCCCGAACCGGTTGCGCAACGGGTCGGAAACGTAGGCACGCGAGCCGCGCCGCGCCTTGCCGCCCTTGACCAGGGCAAGCGCGATATATTTGCCGAGCGCCGGCGAATAGCAGCAGGCGGTGATGTGGCCAAGCGAGCCGTGGGGATTGGCTTCGTCAAGCTGCTCGACGATGTGTGCGCCCCCATTGAGCGGCTGGTTGTCGAGCGAAACAATACCGACGAGTTCCAGGCGGTCGGGTGCGATCAGCCCCTCGCGATCCATCATCGCCGAGCCGATGAACGGCTTCTTCTTCGACAGCATCCAGTCGAGATGCAGGTCGCGTGCCGTGGTACGGCCGTCGATCTCGGCACCGGTGACGTGGCCTTTCTCGATGCGCATGGTGCCCAGCGCCTCCAGCCCGTAGGTCACCAGCCCGAACGGCTTGCCGGCTTCGATGAGCGCCTCCCAGACATAGGTGCCGTAACCGGCGCCGGAATAGACCTCGAAGGCCATTTCGCCGGAGAAGGACAGCCGGCAGATCATCACCGGCACGCCGGCGATTTCGCCGTGGACGATGGCCATGAAGGGCAGTGCGGCATTGTCGACGGCGGTGCCGCTGACGCAAGCAGCCAATATCTGCCTTGCCTTCGGCCCGCCGATGGCGGCACCGGCCCATTGATCGGTTACCGAGGTGACGTGGACCTTCAGCTCCGGCCAGATCACGTCGAGGAAATACTCCAGATGCTGCATCACCTTGCCGGCATTGGCGGTGGTGGTGGTCATCAGGAAATCCTGCTCGCCGAGCCGCCATGTTGTGCCGTCGTCGAAGGCGAGACCGTCCTCGCGCAGCATCAGCCCGTAGCGCGCCTTGCCAACGGCCAGCGTCGAAAACATGTTGGTGTAGACGCGGTCAAGGAATTCCGCCGCGTCCGGGCCTTGCACGGCGATCTTGCCCAGTGTCGAGACGTCGACGATGCCGGCGCTCTCGCGCGTGGCTCTCGCTTCGCGCACATAGGCCTGCTCGATCGTCTCGCCGGGATGGCCATAGATCATCGGCCGGTACCAGAGGCCGGCCGAATACATGGTGGCGCCGTTGGCGACGTGCCAGTCATGCATCGGCGTCAGTCGCTCGGGTTTCAGATCGCCGAAGCGTTCGGCGGCAAGCGAGCCGATCGATACCGCCGAAAAGGGCGGGCGAAAGCGCGTCGTGCCGACCTGCGGGATCGGCTTGCCCAGCGCCTCGGCCATTATGGCCAGGCCTGGTATGTTGGAACTCTTGCCCTGGTCGGTCGCCATGCCGAGCGTGGTGTAGCGCTTCAGATGCTCGACCGAGACGAAGCCTTCCCGATGCGCCAGCCGCACGTCGTCGGCCGTCACATCATGCTGGAAATCGACGAAGCTCTTTCCACTGGCCCTGATCTCGAACACCGGCGCCGGATCGGGATCGCCGGGAGCGGCTTCGACAACCGGCAAGGCCGCCGGCGTGCCGGTTCCGCCCGTCGCGGAAAAACCGGCGGCGCGACCTTCGGCGATCGCCTCGGCGGTGGAGAAACTGCCGGTGAAGGCGCCGGCGCCGATCCATTGCCGTGTTGTAGGTTTCGGCGGCAGGAACGCTTGCAACGTTTCGTTCCATTCCGCCTTGGCGCCGGCCTGGCTGGCCAGATGGATGGTCGGCGACCAGCCGCCCGACATCAGCAGGCAATCGGCGTGGATGCTGCGCGCATCGCCGGAAAGCGCGCCACTCGCCATATCGAAGCGCTGCACCTTGAAGCCGGACAGCGCCTTGCCGCCCTCGGTGGCGATCACCGCGTGGCCAGAAAAGATCTCGGCCTCGGTTTCGCCGGCCAGCTTGCGCATCTCGCTCGAAAGCTCAGGGCGTACGTCGACGATGGCGACGACCACGGCGCCGGCCTTCTTCAGCGCCAGGGCTGCGCGATAGGCGCTGTCATTGTTGGTGAACAGCCCGATCCTGTCGCCGGGCAGCACCCCATATTCATTGGCAAAACGCTCGGCCGCATGCGCCAGGATCACGCCTGGTCGATCATTGCCCGGAAAGACCAGCGGACGCTCCAGCGAGCCGGTGGCCAGCACCACCGACTTGGCGCGGATTGTCCAGTAGCGATGGCGGGGTTCGCCCTTGCCGGGCGTTTCCTTGTGGTCGGTGACGCGTTCGAGCGCAGCGAGCGTGTTGCCGTCATAATAGCCCCAGACCGTGGTGCGCGGCAGCAGGCGGACATTGTCACGGCCTTCGAGCTGGCCAGCGGCGCGCGCCGCCCAGTCGGCGGCCGGCATGCCATCGATCGTCTCGCCCGACCAACTGGCCGAGCCGCCGAAATGCGGCTCGAGCTCGGCCAGGATGACGCGTGCACCCTGATCGGAAGCAGCCCTGGCGGCCATCAGCCCGGCCGGGCCGGAGCCGACTACCAACACATCGCAAAACGCATTCATGCGTTCGTAGCGCGCCGTATCGGGAGCCGTGCCTGCCTTGCCCAGGCCGGCGGCACGGCGGATGAAATGCTCACAGAACATCCAGAAGCGTGTGCCCTTCAGCGGACCGATCACCGGTCCCATGAAGGTCTTGTAGTAGAAGCCGGCCGACAAAAGCTTGCCGCCGAGCTGGTTCACGGCACTGACGTCCCAGGCAAGTGAGGGGAAACGGTTCTGGCTTATTGCGGTCAGCCCGTCATAGATCTCGACCATGGTGGCGGGAATGTTCGGCTCGCGAACCTCGCCCCGCAACACGGTGACCAGCGCGTTAGGCTCCTCGACGCCGGCGGTCAGCACGCCGCGGGGACGGTGATATTTGAACGAACGCCCGAACAGGGTGACGCCGTTGGCCAGCAGCGCCGAAGCCAGCGTGTCGCCGGCGTGGCCGGTATAGGGCGCGCCGTCGAAGGTGAAACGAATGGTCCGCAGCCGGTCTATGAGGCCGCCGGCCTCGGTACGGCGCGGGCTCATGGCTTGTCCTCGGCCCGGTGCCGCGCAACCGAATTGTGATCGCCGCGCGCGAACGCGGTGCTGGAGATCTCGTGCGTCAGCGTGTTGCGCACGACCCTGAGATGGGCGCGGCAGCCGCCGGAATGCTGCCAGATCTCATTGTGGTCACCGGCCGGGTTCAGCCGGTCGTAGACATAAGCGTTCCAGGCGTCGAGATTCTGCGAGGCCGGCTGTGGGCGCTGGCGATTGCCGTCGCCCTGATAGGTGAATTCGATCACGTCGCGCGGGCCGCAATAGGGGCAGGTGATGAGCATGGATCTCTTAAACTTCTCGTTTGACCATGATCTTGTCCGAAAACCGGTTTCCACTTTTCGCTGACGCGGACCTGCGGTTCGGGATCATGGCCTAATGCAGCCGGGGCGTGGCGCCCTGGCCCTTGTCGTCGATCACCAGGCCACGATAGAAGCGGTCGAGCGTGAAGGCCGCGTTGAGATCGTGTGGCTCGTCCTTGGCAATGGTCCAGGCAAAGCACCAGCCGGAAGCCGGCGTCGCCTTGAAGCCGCCATAGCACCAGCCGCAGTTGAGATACATGCCCGGAAGCGGACCGGTGGTGATGATTGGCGAACCGTCCATAGACATGTCGCAGACGCCGCCCCATGAGCGCAGCATGCGGACACGGGCCAGCCCAGGGAACAGCGCCAGCATCTCGCTCATCACCTCATCGACGATCGGCAGGCTGCCGCGTTGGGCGTAGCTGTTGTAGCCGTCGAGATCGCCGCCATAGACAAGGCCGCCCTTATCCGATTGCGACATATAAAAATGGCCCATGCCGAAGGTCAGGACCGTATCGATGAACGGCTTTAGCGATTCCGTGACGAAGGCCTGCAGCACGTGGCTCTCGATCGGCATCGTCTCGATGCCGGCGAGCCGCATGACTTGCCCGGTGCTGCCGGCCACTGCGACGGCTACCTTCTTGGCGCGGATTTCGCCGCGCGTCGTCGTGACGCCGGTGATACGGTCGCCGTCGCGCAGGAAGCCGGTGACCTCGCAGTTTTCGATGATGTCGACGCCGCGCCGATCTGCAGCGCGCGCATAGCCCCAGGCGACGGCGTCGTGGCGGGCGGTGCCGGCGCGCCGCTGCATCAGGCCGCCGACAATCGGGAAGCGCGCGGTGGCCGAGACGTCCAGTGCCGGCACCAGGCGGGCGATCTCCGCCGTAGTCATCAGTTCGGCGTCGACGCCGAGATGGCGCATGGCGTTGCCGCGCCGGGCATAGTCGTCGAGCTGGGCAGGTGTGTGGGCGAGGTTCAGGCAGCCGCGCTGCGAGAACATGACGTTGTAGTTGAGGTCGTGGGCCAGGTTCTCCCACAGTTTCATCGAATGCTCGTAAAAGCGCGTGTTGGCCGGCAGGAGATAATTGGAACGGACCGCTGTGGTGTTGCGGCCGACATTGCCGGAGCCGAGCCAGCCCTTCTCCAGCACCGCGACATTGGTGATGCCGTGCTCCTTGGCTAGGTAGTAAGCGGTTGACAGGCCATGGCCGCCACCGCCGATGACGATCACGTCATAGGACGCCTTCGGGTCGGGCTTGCGCCAGGCCGGCCTCCAGTCCTTGTTTCCGGTCAGTGCGTTTTTGAGAAGCGAAAAGGCCGAATATTCCGCCATTCTTATTGTCATCCATTTCAGGCTTGGCGGCAGACTATAGAGCAGGTGGCCAACGCAAAGCCAAGATTGCGCCATCGCTTTTCGACTCCCCGACTTCGATTGACCGACTCCGATTGGCCGAGTTCGATTGGCCGACTTCGAAAAACGAGACGCCTGGGGTGACTTGCCCCGTGATATGAGCCTCTTTATCAAGGACGTGCTTCAAAACTGCCGATGCCGCCCGCGAGTCACCAGAAAAAACATGTTCTTTCGTTTACTCCGCCTGGTCTTGATTCTTGCGCTTGTCGTCTCGGCGCCGCCGTCGTTCGTTGCAATGGCGCAGGCACTCGGGCAGGGCGCCGCCGGGTTGATCGCAGACCAGCAGAAGGTCATCCAGAGTCTGACGGCCAAAACCGACGGTCTCGAGAAGAAGATACAGCAGGACGGCCAAGACGATGCCACCCTGGTGGAAATCCGTCTGCAATTGGAGGATCTGTCGCGGGCGGCGCTCACCAGCGCGCTAGCGTTCCGCTCGCGTCTCGGCGATATCAACGATCGGATTGAGGTGCTGGGACCTCCGCCGGCCGCGGGCCAGCCGGCCGAGCCAGACATCGTAACCGGTGAACGCCAGGCCTTGGCTTCCGAAAAAGCCGAGATCAACGCCGTTATTGCCAGCGCGCAGAACCTGTCGATCCGCATCAGTGGGCTGATCGAGAAGATCGGCAACATGCGCAGCGAGCTGTTTCGCAATGTGCTTACCAAGCGCTACGTGCTGTCCGATGCGCTTAGCCCCGAAGTCTTTTCCGACGCCAACGCTGAGTTTTCCGGCTTCTGTAAGGCGGTCTCGTCCTGGCTGAGCTTCGCCTTCAAGTTCAAGTTCCAGGCCATTCTTGCCGCGACTTTGATGGCGCTCGCATTCGCTGCAGTGCTTTTTATCGGCGGCCGACGCCTGTTCGGCCGCGTCTTCGAAGCGGATCCTTCCGTCGAGGACCCCTCCTATCTCAGCCGCTTGTCGGTGGCGTTCTGGTCGACATTGCTGCCGACGCTGGCGGTCGGCGCCTTCCTTGTCTCGACGATCTTCTTCTTCAATTATTACAACGTTTTACGCGGTGACATAGGCATCTTCCTGAATTCGCTGGTTGCCGTCACCGCGGTGGTGTTCTGCGTCAACCGCCTGACCAACGCAGCGCTCGAGCCCCGATTGCCGAACTGGCGCCTGATCCCGGTCGAAACCGGCCCGGCGCGCTGGCTGGTGCGGCTGACGACCGCTATGGCCGTCGCCATCGGCATCAACTATTTCCTGTCGGTCGTGAACGACAAGATGGGCTCGCCACTGTCGCTGACCATCGCCAGAAGCTTCATCGCCACCATCATCGTCGGCATCATCCTGATCCTTATGGGCCTACTGAAGCCGTTCAAGGCTCCCGACGGAAGCTGGCGCCCCTGGCCGGCGTGGCTGCGCTACACCGCCATCGCACTAGGCCTATTCACCATCGCATCGGCACTGCTTGGCTATATCGGCCTTGCAATTTTCGTCTCGCTGCAGGTCGTGGTCACCGGCACGATCCTGGTCACCGCCTATATCGGTTTCCTGTCGGCGCGGGCGATCGGCGAGGAAGGCGGGTTCGCCAAAACTTCGATCGGGCGCTGGCTAGCGGCCAATTCAAGCTACGAAGAGACCGCCCTCGACCAGCTCGGGCTTGTCGTCAGCGCCGCCATCAACATCATGATTGTGCTGGTGTTCCTGCCGCTGATCCTGTTGATGTGGGGCTTCCAGCCCGGCGACATTCAGGCCTGGGCCTACAAGCTGGCGACCGGCCTCACCATCGGTTCGGTGACGATCTCGGTCACCGGCATTCTCACCGGCGTTGTGGTCTTCATTATCGGCTATTTCCTGACGCGCTGGTTCCAGGGCTGGCTCGACGGCTCGGTGATGGCGCGCGGCCGGGTCGACACCGGCGTGCGCAATTCGATCCGGCTGGCGGTCGGTTATGCCGGCGTCGCGGTCGCGGCACTGGTCGGCATCTCGGCGGCCGGTATCGACCTCTCCAATCTTGCGCTGGTCGCCGGCGCCCTGTCCCTCGGCATCGGTTTCGGCTTGCAGAATGTCGTCTCGAATTTCGTGTCGGGCCTGATCCTGCTGGCCGAGCGGCCGTTCAAGGTCGGCGACTGGATCGTCGCCGGCGACATCAGCGGCACTGTCAAGAAGATCAGCGTGCGCGCCACCGAGATCGAAACGTTTCAACGGCAATCGGTGATCCTGCCCAATTCAAACCTGATCAACAATGCGGTCGGCAACTGGACGCACCGCAACAAGCTCGGCCGCATCGACATCAAGGTCGGCGTTGCCTATGGCAGCGACGTCAAGCACGTGCATGGCGTCCTGTTGGAGATCGCACGCAGCCATCCGCTGGTGCTGAAGAACCCGGAACCCTTTGTGTTGTTTTCCAATTTCGGCCCGGCCGCGCTCGAATTCGAGATCCGCGTGTTCCTGGCAGACGTTCTTAGTGGCAATATCGTCCAGAACGACATCCGCTTTGCCATCTTCGATGTGTTCGCCGACCAGCATATCGAAATTCCGTCGACACCGCGCGCCGTCGTCGAGACCAAAAAGCACGAGGCCTGGCCGATCGACGACGACAAGATCGAAGTCGAATTCGCCGAGCGGGAACAAGCAAAAGCTCTAGCGGCAGTCGAGGCGAAACGTCTCGCCAAGTCGGGACGCAAGGTACGCAAGCCCGATCCTGACTAGCGTTTGGAGCTTGCCTTCAAGCTTCGGAAATCAATTGCGGCATGAATGCGGCATTCAGTTGCTGTTCAGCTTGCATTGCATATAAGCTCACCTGCAAACGGCGAGAATGCCTTGCGAAATGCAACAGAGGCGGTGGCAACACCGATACTGCAAAATGTGGAAGTCTCTCGTCGCCGCCATCGCTTTTCTGGCCGTGGGCGGTTCGGCCCATGCCGCCAGCGCGGTCAACAAGGACGCCGAGACCCGCACGCTGATCGTGACGGAAGGCGGCGGCAAGACCGAGCTGGCGCTGGCCGCCGGCGAAACCGTGGAATTTTGCCCGAGCGGCTGTTTTGTTACCTTGCCGAATGGCGACCTCGAGGCGCTGACGGGTTCGGAAACCGTCGAGATCTCGGGCGGCGTCGCGCGCATCAAGTAAAGTCGACGCCATGATTTTTGAAGGCCGGGCAAACGCCCGGCCTTTTATTTACTTCCAGTAATCGGCGATGAAGGTATTCACTTTTCTTCGAAGCTGCGCAGAACGGGCTCTAGCAGCGCTTTCGTACCGAGCAGGGTGAAGGCGTAGGTCCAACTGCATTCGACGAGCTGGTGGCGCGGGCTTTTTTGGCGATGTCGCAAACAGGCTGCAAGCGCGCCGCCGCGCCGACCTATAGTCTGCTCGCAATAGCATCTTGGAGTCGCGGGCAATGGCAGGGTTTCCGGAAAAGGCGAAGGTCGTCATCGTCGGGCTGGGCGGCATCGTCGGCGCATCGGTCGCCCATCACCTGATCGAGCGCGGATGGGACGATATTGTCGGCATCGACAAATCGGGCATCCCGACGGATATCGGCTCGACGGCGCACGCCTCCGACTTCTGCTACACGACCAGCCATGATTTCCTGTCGTGCTGGACGACGCTCTATTCCATCGATTTCTACGAAAAGATGGGTCATTACGCCCGCATCGGCGGCCTCGAGGTCGCACGCGTCGGAGACGACGCCCGCATGGCGGAAATCAAGCGCAAGATCGCCTCGGCGAAGGCCTTCGGCACACGCGCCCGCCTGATCGATCCCGCCGAAATCAAGGAAAAATTCCCGCTGATCGAAGAACAGATGGTACAGGGCGGCCTGTGGGATCCCGATGCCGGCCTCGTCATCCCGCGTTCGCAGACAGTCGCCGGCAAGCTGGTCGACCAGGCGGAAGCCTCGGGCAAACTCAAGGCGTTTGCCAACACCTCGGCCAGGTCGCTCGTCATCGACAACGGCCGCATCAAGGGCGTGGTGACCGACCGCGGCACCATCCAGGCCGACTACGTCGTGGTCTGCACGGGCATCTGGGGGCGGCTGATCGCGGAAATGGCGGGCGAGGACCTGCCGGTCATGCCGATCGACCACCCGCTCACCTTCTTCGGGCCGTACACCGAGTTCGCCGGCACCGGCAAGGAGATCGGCTGGCCGCTGCTGCGCGACCAGGGTAATTCGGCCTATATGCGCGATACCGGCGATCCCAAGACCGCCGAAGGCGGGCAGATCGAATGGGGTTATTACGAAGAGACCAATCCGCGCCTTTGCCATCCGCGCGATATTCTCGAGAAAAACGAGGCACGGCTTTCGCCGTCGCAGCGCGATCTCGACATGGAGCAGATCCTGGCGCCGCTCGAGCGGGCCATGGAACTGACGCCGATCCTGGGCGAGCTGGGCTACAATGAGAGCCATTCCTTCAACGGGCTGCTGCAGGTGACGGCGGACGGCGGTCCTTCGATGGGCGAAAGCCAGAAGGTGAGGGGCCTCTGGTATGCCGTGGCGATCTGGGTCAAGGACGGTCCCGGCATGGGCAAGCTCATCGCCGACTGGATGACAGACGGCCGCACGGCGATCGACCATCACGCCATCGACTATTCGCGCTTCTATCCGCACCAGACGAAAGAGCAGTTCATCTGGGACCGCTGCACTGAAACGGCGATGAAGGTCTACAATCCGGCGGTCCATCCGCGCGAGACCTTCTCCAAGGCTCGCAATGTCCGCCGCTCGCCGTTCTGGGAGCGCGAGAAGGAACTCGGCGGCTATTTCATGGAGCTCGGCGGCTGGGAGCGCGCCCATGGCTACGCCGCCAACGAGCATCTGCTCGAGAAATACGGCAACCGGGTGCCGGTGCGCCAAAACGAATGGGATAACCGCCACTTCTGGCGCGTCTCGAACGCCGAGCATCTCGCGATGAGCGAGGATTGCGGCATCGTCAACCTGTCGCATTTCGCCATGTACGACGTCGAAGGCCCGGACCATGTCGCGCTGATGGAATGGCTGTGCGCGGCAAAGATCGGCGGCGACGGCAATATCGGCAAGGGCATCTATACCCATTTCCTCGACGAGGCAGGCATGGTGCGCGCCGACCTGACCGTCATCCGCATGGTCGACCGCTGCCGCGTCATCGACGGCGCCGATGCGGGGCCGCGCGACTTCCAGTACATGCGCCGGACGGCAGAAGACAAAGGCTTCGACGTTACCGTCACCGACGTGACCGAGAAGTACGTGACCATCGGCATCTGGGGTCCGAACGCGCGGGCGACATTGAGCAAGTGCGTGGAAAACCCCGACGGGCTGACGCCGGAGAATTTTCCATTTGCCGCGATCAAGCCCGTCAGGATCGCCGGCAAGGACGTGACCGCCTTCCGCATCTCCTATGTCGGCGAGCAAGGCTGGGAACTGCACATGCGCTACGAGGACGGCCTCGCTGTCTGGGACGCGCTGCGGTCGACCGGCGTGATGGCCTTTGGCGTCGAGACCTATGCCAACAGCCGCCGTATGGAGAAGAGCCTGCGTCTGCAAAACGCGGATCTGTTGACCGAATATAATCTGCTGGAAGCCGACCTTGCCCGACCGAAGGTCAAGGAGGCCGATTTCTGCGGCAAGGCAAAGCATCTGGAATATCGCGCCCGGGTGCACCAGCCGGCCATGCTTTGCACGCTTATCATGACGGACAATACCGATTCCAACGGCGTTCCCCGCTATCCGGTCGGCACGATGCCGGTGATGGACCCGCAAACCGGTGAGACGCTCGTCGACGAGCTCGGCCGCCGCTCCTTCACGACCTCGGTGGCCTACGGTCCGACCCTCGGCAAGAACATCGCGCTCGCCTACCTGCCCTGGGCGTATTGCCAGGAGGGCCGCAAGCTGAACGTCGAATATTTCGGCGAGAAATACCCGGTCGAAGTGGCCGCCGTCGGCTACAGGCCGCTCTATGACCCGGAGAACCTCAATCCGCGCAGCTAACCATCGGGACGGTCGCAAAAATGTGACCGAATGAGCGGCTCTCCACCGGGCTTTCTCTTTGTCGATCGGCGATTTTCGCTTAACGTGCGGCATGTCTGGTTTTGCCAGTGCAAGACATTTCGTCTCGGGTGCCGCCGCGCTGGCGTCGGTGCTATGGCTGACTGCAAACTCCCGCGCCGCCGAGCCGGTCGACGTCGAACTGGTGCTGGCAGTCGACGTATCCTTGTCCATGTCGCCGGACGAGCTTGAAATCCAGCGTCATGGCTATGCGGCGGCGCTGACGCATGACGATGTCCTGCAGGCAATCGGCGAAGGCGCTCATGGCAAGATTGCCGTCACGTATGTCGAATGGGCTGGCGCGACCTGGCAGCAGGTCGTCGTGCCGTGGACGGTGATCGCCAATCGTGCCGACGCCGAGCGGCTGGCAGCGCAGCTTTCCGCTCATCCGCCGGCCAGTGCCAGGCGCACCTCGATCTCCGGCGCGCTGGAATTCGCCAGCGATCTCTTTGCCGAAAGCGGCTTCCAGGGCGTCAAGCGGGTGATCGACATTTCGGGTGACGGCCCCAACAACCAGGGCGCACCTGTCGATATCACCCGCGACGCCGTGATTAAGCAGGGCATCACCGTCAACGGCCTGCCGCTGATGACCAGGGGCGGGTTCACCAGCGCCTACGATGTCAACAATCTCGACCGCTACTACAGCGACTGCGTCATCGGCGGGCCGGGCTCCTTCATGATCCCGGTCAATGACTGGACGCAGTTTCCGGAGGCCATCCGCCGCAAGCTGGTGCTGGAGCTTGCCGGTCCGGCCTCGCCGCAGCGAGCGGCGGAAGAGGCGGCGCATCCGCCATTGGTGCTGGCGCAGGACATCCCCGTCACCGACTGCCTGGTTGGCGAAAAAATGTGGCGCGACCGCAGCTGGATGTACAACACCCGCTAATGGCGAAGTTTGCTGCCGGTGGTGACATACCGCAGTGCAGCATCTGCTTCATTGACAAGCCTGTGCGCGTCTGTGACACAATTCTCCATCCGAACAAAAAAGGGGAACCGACATGAACGGGATCGGAATTCTTGCAGCAAGCTTGACGCTTGCCGTCGGATTGTCCGCGCCGGCCACCGCCGCTACATCGGTCAGCATCGGCATCAGCGGATGGACTGGCTTTGCGCCGCTGACGCTCGCCAAGCAGGCCGGCATCTTCGAAAAGCACGGCCTCGACGTCACCTTGAAGAAGGTGCCGCAAGCCAGTCGGCCCCTCGCCATCGCCAGCGGCGACCTGCAATGCGCCGCCACTACGGTCGAGACCTGGCTGGTCTGGAACGCTAACGGCGTGACGACCAAGCAGATATTCCAGCTCGACAAGTCCTACGGCGCCGACGGCATCGTCGCCCGCAACGACATCAAGACCGTCGCCGATCTCAAGGGTAAGTCGGTCGCGTCCTCGGCGCCGGGCACGTCGCCCTATTTCATGCTGGCCTGGGTGCTCAACAAGAACGGCATGTCGACCAAGGACGTGACGGTCGTCAACCTGGAGCCGGACGCGGCGGCGCAGGCGTTTCTCGCCGGACAGAACGATGCGGCGGTCACCTATGAGCCGTTCATCTCGGCGGTGCGCGAAAAGTCCGACCAGGGCCATATCCTTGTGACCACTCTCGATTATCCGATGGTGCTCGACACGGTCGGCTGCACGCCGGAGTTCCTCAAGGCCAATCCGGATGCGGCCAAGGCGCTTGCCGACAGCTATTTCGAGGCACTTGACCTGATAAAGAGCGACCCGGCGAAATCCTATGAGGCGATGGGCGCCGACGTGAAGCAGTCGGCCAAGGAGTTCGAAGAGTCGGCAAAATACCTGAAATGGGCCGACAAGGCTGAAAACAAGCAGTTCTTCACCAAGGAATTCCAGGACTTTTCCAAGACCGCCGGCGAGCTTCTGCTGCAGATGGGCTTGATCAAGGAAGCGCCCGACGTATCGACATTGGCCGACACCAGCGCCGTCGCCGACTAACCGGCAGGATTGTCGCCCGGCGGCGGCGCGTGCGCCGCCGCTTTTTCATTCCGATCAGAGGACGGTCGAAGATGCCGCGCCCCTTGCATCCGGTCTCGCCGGGCATTCGAACCGTGCTCGGCATTTCGTTCTTCGTGCTGTTCGTGGCGTTCTGGGCGTGGATCACGCTTGGCGGCCACATCAATCGCATTTTCCTTGCCGATCCGCTGTCGATGGTGAGAGACGGTTGGCGGCTGCTGGTCGAGGACCGCTTCTGGCTCGACATCCTTATCACTATCTGGCGCGTCTTCGGCGGGTTCCTGATGGCGGCCATCGTTGCCGTGCCGCTCGGCATCGTGATGGGTGCCTGGAAGCCCGTGGAGGCGTTCCTGGAGCCGTTCGTCTCCTTCGCCCGCTATCTGCCGGCATCGGCCTTCATCCCGCTGCTCATTCTGTGGGCGGGCGTTGGCGAGCTCGAAAAACTGCTGGTGATCTTCGTCGGCTCGGTGTTCCAGATCATCCTGATCATCGCGGTCACAGTCGGCGGAACACGGCGCGACCTGGTCGAGGCGGCCTACACGCTTGGCTCGTCCGACAACGGCATCGTGCGGCGCGTGATCATGCCGGCCAATGCGCCGGAGATTGCCGAGACCCTGCGGCTGGTGCTCGGCTGGGCCTGGACCTATGTCATCGTCGCCGAGCTGATCGGCTCGTCGTCGGGCATCGGCTACATGATCATCAACAGCCAGTCGCGGCTGGCGACAGGGCAGATCATCTTCGGCATCATCGTCATCGGCCTGATCGGGCTGTTGTCCGATTTCGCCTTCAAGGCGCTCAACCGTTGGCTGTTTCCATGGAGCCTGGCGTGAGCAAGCTGGTCATCGAAGGCGTCTCGCGCACCTTCGCCGGTGTCGGCGGTGGGCAGCCGGTCAAGGCGCTGATGCCGACCGATCTGGCGGTCGCCGCCAACGACTTCATCACCATCCTGGGGCCATCCGGCTGTGGAAAGTCGACGCTGCTCAGGATCGTCGCCGGCCTCGAAGCGCCGAGTGGGGGACGTGTTATGCTCGACGGCAGGGTGGTGGACCGGCCCGGTCCAGACCGCGGCATGGTTTTCCAGTCCTATACGCTGTTTCCGTGGCTGACGGTCGCCGAGAACATCGGCTTCGGCCTGCGCGAACGTGGAATGGCCGAGCACGAGCGCAACGAAATCGTCGCTTCTTACGTCGATCTCGTCGGGCTGAGAGGTTTTGAAAACCATTGGCCGAAGCAGCTTTCCGGCGGCATGCAGCAGCGCACCGCGATTGCCAGGGCACTGGCCAACGATCCGGAGATCCTGCTGCTCGACGAGCCGTTCGGAGCACTCGACAACCAGACCCGAGGGCTGATGCAGGAGCTGCTTCTCGGCATATGGGAGCGCCGGCAAAAAACGGTGCTGTTCGTCACCCACGACATCGAGGAGGCGATCTTCATGGCGTCGCGCGTGGTGGTAATGACGGCGCGGCCCGGCCGCATCAAGTCGGACGTTGCCGTCGACCTGCCGCATCCGCGCCACTACACGCTGAAGACCAGCCCGGAGTTTTCGGCACTGAAGGCGCGGCTGACGGAAGATATCCGCGTCGAGGCGATGCGCACGGCCGAAGTGCATTGACTCGGCGGGCTTCGTCCAGCCGATGGCCCGATCAAGCCGCCAGAAGCTGCTTGCGGTCGACGCGTTCCTGTTGCGGCGAGCGGGCGTACAACTCGCGATAGCATTTGGAGAAATGCGAGGCGGAAACAAAGCCGCAGGCGACCGCCACTTCGACGACCGGCAACGACGACTGGATCAGCAGGTGCCGGGCGCGGTCGAGGCGGATCTCCAGATAGTAACGGGCAGGGGAGCGCCCCATCTCGGTGCGGAACAGGCGCTCAATCTGCCGGCGCGACAGGTCGACATGGTCAGCGATCTCGATCAGCGAGAGCGGCTCGGAGAGATTGGCTTCCATCAGCTCGATAATGGTCAGCACCTTGGAATTCTGCACGCCAAGGCGGGCGCGCAGCGGCAGGCGCTGGCGGTCGGTCGGGCTGCGCACGCGATCGGTCAGCACCTGCTCGCAGACGCGGTTGACGAGGCTCTCGTCGAAATCGTCGCCGATCAGCTTCAGCATCATATCGAGAGCGGCGGTGCCGCCGGCGCAGGTGTAGATGTTCTGGTCGATCTCGAAGAGGTCGGCGAAGACATTGGCCTTGGGGAACGCCTCGGAAAAGCCCGGCAGGTTCTCCCAATGGATGGCGCAGCGCTTGTTGGACAACAGGCCTGCTGCGGCCAGGATATGCGCGCCGGTGCACAGGCCGCCGACGGCAACGCCGCGATTGTACTCCTCGCGCAACCAGGCAAAGGCCGATTTGTTCTGGTAGCGCTCGACATTGATGCCGCTGCAGACGATGGCCATGTTCGGCCGGTCCGGTCCGGACATCTTCTTGCGCTCTTCCTCCAGCGAGGTGTTGACGGCGCATTCGACGCCGTTCGAGGCGCGCACCGGCTTGCCGTCGATGCTGGCGAGCCGCCAGCGATAGGCTTCATAGCCGAGCATGCGGTTGGCCGAACGCAACGGATCGAGCGCCGTTGCGAAGGCGATCATGGTGAAATCGGGGACCAGGAAGAATACGAACGATCGCCGGATCGGGTGCTTTACGACGTTCACGGGTAGATCCTCACGCTGCAATGGCGCGAACAGGATGTCGCGATCAGCATAGCGACATCAGGAAAAACGTTTCCTGTCAATTGGCTAGATGGCAACGGAGCGACTTTATTTGCGACATGGGTCGCAAATGGGCAATCGCTGTGCGGCGAAGGACGTGACAGGCCGCCGGATCGACCAACGAGCCTACGCAGTCTGCGCACACGAAAACGCCGCCTCGGCAAAACCGAGGCGGCGCTGGATCGACTTCGAAGCAGCGCTGGGCTGCTTCCGCCAGGATTGCTGTCTCAGGCGACGAAGCCGAGGCGCGCCGCAGCCATGGCCCCGGTCTGGCCGGGCATGGTGTTGGCCAGGCGCTGGCGCTCGAGCGCGGTCGTCAGGTTCATTTCGCGGCGGGCAAAGAGGCGGGCAAAAAGCTTCATGATCATCTCCATTCAGTTGCTCAGACGGGTCGCCTTCGCTTGATGGAGTGGGGCAGCTCGTTTGTTGATGATCATATAGGCTTACGTGAGGGGAAACTAAATCGCAAAAGCGAAGCACTTGATATGAAAAGCGACACGGAATGCGACAAATTTGGGCAACCTGCCCAGGATTTTCGATTATTTACAATGTGTTGATTGCCAGTGCGGGCTGCTATGCGACTTGCTCATATGCGGCATGCGACGGCGACATGGCTCGGGAAAATCATTTGAATACAAACAAAAAGGCCTGCCGGGCTGATCTGCGCGGCAGGCCTCAGCTGTTGATACACACGGTTTACTTTGCTCCAGCCCAAGATCCCACACCATGGCGAGTGCCGGTCTTGGCATCGGCAGCTTCGGGCCAGCCGATATCCTTCTGCAGTTCAATCGGCAGCGCGCGGATGGCTCGTTCCGTCTGGTAGCGGGCACGGGCCTCGCTGAACTCGGTCGCGATCCGACCGATGGATGACAGGATAGACATCTCATTCTCCTTCGCGTTGGGCCGGGATTGTCCCGGCGCTTGCAGCGTCAGGCGGTACACCGGGTTTGTTTCAGCTTCATTTCGTGTCGATTGCAGGTCCGTGTCATGGTTGTTTCGGGACCACGTCGATGCGTCCTGCCTTCGATGGAGTTGACTATCCTCCCAAACTGATGTTCAATCAAACGAAATGGAATGATGGTTTGCATCAGAAAAATTGAAGGTCGCTTGCCATGAACGCCCCACTCAATCATCCGCTGCCGCTGCTCGATCTCGACGTTCTGCGCACTTTCGTCGCAATCGCCGAGACCGGGAGCTTCACCACTGCGGCCAATGCGGTCTTCCGCACGCCGTCGGCCGTCTCCATGCAGATCAAGAAGCTGGAGGACATTCTCGGCCGCTCGGTGTTCGCGCGCGACGCCCGTTCGGTGACGCTGACCACCGATGGCGAGATGCTGCTCGGCTACGCGCGCCGGCTGCTGTCGATCAATCGCGAGGTGGTGTCGAAGTTCATCATTCCAGACATTGTCGGGGTGGTGCGGCTCGGCTCGCCGGACGATTATGGCGAACGTGTGCTGCCGCATGTGCTGAAGCGATTCGCACAGTCGCATCCTTCCATCGCGGTCGACGTCACCATCGACCAGAGCGTCAACCTGCGCCGTCGCATGGACGATCGGGCACTCGACATCACGCTGCTCACCAACTCATACAAGACCAGCGCGATCGGCGCCGAAGTACTGCTCACCGAGCCTATCGTCTGGGCCGGTGCCAAGGGGGGCTGTGCGCATCTGCGCGAGCCGCTGCCGGTCTCCTTGTGGGAAGAAGGCTGCGCCTGGCGGGCGGGTGCATTGGAGGCGCTTGGCCGCGAGGGCCGCAACTACCGTATCGCCTATATGAGCGCGCACACGGCCGGCCAGCGCGCCGCGATCATGGCGGATCTTGCAGTCGCGCCGCTGCCGAAATCGTTCCTCGGCAGCGACATGGTCGAGCTGTGCCCGAAGGACGGCATGCCTGACATCGGCACCTACAACCTCGCCATGGTGGTGACGCCGGACGCCAGCGCGCCGGTGAAGGCAGTCGCCGACCATATCCGAGCGACGTTTGAGATGTTCAGGGAAACTGGGAAGTTCTGAGCCAAACTACGACCTGAGCGGCGCAACCAGATCGCGAGGGGTTCCATCGCGGTCTGCCCTTTGCAGCGACAACTCTCCTGCCTTGGCATGATAACTGTCAGTTTCGTTGGTCAAGAAGGCCACTATGCTGTCCCGCGCGCGTCGCGCCTCCGGCATGTCGATCAATGGCCAGACATGGAACATGCCTTGCTCGTGGACGACCTCAATTTCGACGCCGGCCGCGCGTGCCTTTTCCGCGAAGATCAGATTGTCGGGTGTAAGCAGATCGCGTGAACCGGTCAGCAGCAGCGTTTTGGGCAGCACCGACAGGTCGCCGTAAACCGGGCTGATGCGCCAGTCGGTGGGATCTATGCCGGCGCTGTAAAGCCGGATCGCCTCGCGGCCGCCGGCAATGCCCAGCCATGGATCGTTGCGTTCAGCCTCATACATTTCTGGGTTGGCGAGCGATACGTCGAGGCCGGGCGAAATCAGCACGTGGCGTGATGGCAAGGGCAGGCCGTCTTGCGCAGCCATCATGGTCAGCACGACAGCCATGTTTCCGCCGGCGGAATCGCCCATGAAGATGATGTCATTTGCCCTGGTTTCGCCGAACATCTGGCGGTAGACGGCGCCGACCATACCGAACATCGCGTGGAAATCGTGTTCGGGAGCAATGGGATAGATCGGCACGGTGATACCGAACCCGAGGCGGTCGGCCATGTCGGCGATCAGCCGCCAATGATAGGGGGTGATTTCAAAGACGTAAGCGCCGCCGTGCAGGTAGAGAATCCGCCTCCGCTCGCCAGCCTTGGGCGCGATCTCGTAGACGGGAAAGCCGTTGATCGTGCGGGTTGTGATCTCCAGGCGCGACCGCAGCGACGCAGGCGGCCGATGGTTTTCCGTCTTGCGCGCATAGGCGATCCAGCGCTGCAGGTTCTCCGGGCTGGAAAACGCCTTCTTACGGCTGTACCTGAGCACGAACGAAACGACGTGGCTTTTGAGACTGGGCATGCAGATACACGGACTTCGGCTGAGCCGACTAAGAGAACCCCCGACTATTTTGAAGATTGTGTCGCCACCAAAAAAGTCAATATTTATGCAATCTCAACACGGTGGTTTGACTCCAGCTGGCGATAAAGCCTCAGGTCCATGAAGTCGCTAGCCCACCTGGGCAGCTCAGCGCCGCGGGCGGCAGTGCGGCGCGCAGCCGATTGCTGGGTGCAGCCGGAGCCGCATTGCGGCCCCGGCGAATACCAAGCAGCTTGCATTTGTCGATGAAGTTCATCCGCGCTGCATGCCCCAGCCGACCGAAAGCTGCCTTTCGCTTGAACGCGGCGACACCGGCCAGCCAATGTCCTTCTGGATCTCAGGCGGCAAGCTGTTGAGGATGCGCAGCGACTTGCGCGCTTCGCGTGTTTTCTTGAAGGCCGCACCATAGCGGCCGAGGCTTCCGAACATCGACATCTTGATCTCCTTTGGAGCGTTGCGGTGGCCGACAACTGTTTCTGCCTGCCGTTCGATGCCGGTTAAATGCTCCGCACATGTATCTGGCGGATTTCACGAAAACGCGATTTCGTTTCCAGATCGGCGCGATCTGGAAACATTTGCATACAAATGAAAATAGAAAGGCTGACAGCCGAGCGGAGGCGAGTCATCCCCGCCCGCGCCGCGCGGCGTGGCCTTCGCGCGAACGCCGTCGCGGGGCAGCGTCGCCGGCAATGCCGTCTTCGCTCACCGTCTTGCGCGGCGGCAGTTTCACCGCCGCCGACAGCTTGGGGAACGGGTCGATCTTATTTGGGAGCGCCATGGCATAAACGAAATGTTCCTGGAATTTCGGCTCCAGCGCCGTCTCGATCTTCTCGATCCTGCTGACGGTTTCCTCGATCTCGCGGCGATAGCCGCGGTTCAGGAGCGCCATGCGGGCGCCGGCGCCGGCCGCATTGCCGACGGCCGAGACCTTGTCGAGGTCGCAGTCCGGGATCAGGCCCAGCACCATTGCGTATTTCGGATCGATGAACGAGCCGAACGCGCCGGCAAAATGGATACGGTCGACATGTTCGGTGTGCTGCTTTTCCATCAAAAGCTTGGTTCCGGCATAAAGCGCCGCCTTGGCAAGCTGGATGGCGCGCACGTCGGTCTGGGTAATGGTGATCTTGGGCTCGCCTTCCTTCAGCACATAGGAGAAGGTGCGGCCATTGGCGACGACGCGAGGCGAGTGGCCGCTCAGCGATCCATCGACGACGCCGTCCTCGGAAATGATGCCGGCGAGGTACATCTCGGCTACCACCTCGATGATGCCGGAGCCGCAAATGCCGGTGACGCCGGTCGCCTGCACGCTGTCGAGGAAGCCCGGCTCGTCGGACCAGAGTTCCGAGCCGATAACGCGGTATTTCGGCTCCAGCGTTTCGGGATCGATACGGACGCGTTCGATTGCACCCGGTGCGGCGCGCTGGCCACCGGAGATTTCCGCACCCTCGAAGGCCGGGCCGGTTGGCGAGGAGGCCGCCACGACCCGCTGGCGATTGCCGAGCACGATCTCGGCATTGGTACCGACATCGACGATCAGCATCATCTCGTCCTGCCGATGCGGGCCTTCCGACAGCGTCACTGCAGCCGCATCAGCGCCGACATGGCCGGCAATGCAAGGCAGCATGTAAAGCCTGGCGCCCTGGTTGAGTTTCAAGCCGATATCCGATGCCTTGATGTGCACGGCGCCGGAGACGGCTAGCGCGAAGGGAGCGCCGCCGAGTTCGGTCGGATCGATGCCGAGGAACAGATGATGCATGATCGGATTACCGACGAAAACGGAATCCAGGATATCGTTACGCTGGACGTTGCCTTCGGCGCAGACCTTGTCGACGAGGCCCGAAATGGCCTCGCGCACGGCGACCGTCATGCCTTCGCGGCCGTCCGGGTTCATCATCACGTAAGAGACGCGGCTCATCAGATCCTCGCCGAAGCGGATCTGCGGATTGGAGGTGCCCGACGAGGCGGCGACCCGACCCGACAGCAACGACACCAGATGCATGGCGATCGTGGTCGAGCCGATATCGCAGGCAAGCCCGTATGCCTCGTTCTTCAGGCCAGGCCACAGAGCGATGACCCGCGCGGTCTCGCTGTCGGTGTCCTTGTGGATGGCGGCCGTCGCGGTCCAGTTGCCTTTGCGCAAAATGCCTTGCACCTGCGGCAACAGATGGAAATCGAAATCTAGGCTCTTGAGGCCCCAGTCCTTCATCAGCGCGATCTTCAGGCGGTCGAGGTCGCCGAGCGGCTTGTGCATGTCGGGTTCTTCGATCTCGACATAGCACATGCGGATAGCCGCATCGCGGGCGATGACCCTGGTATCGGCGTCCTTGCGGATAGTCTGCGCGTTAATAACGGTGTCCTGCGGCACGTCGACGACGAGATCGCCGAGGATCTGTGCCGAGCAGGACAAGCGGCGCCGCTCGGGGAGCCCGCGAACGCGCTCGTAGCGCTCTTCCTTGGCGCCCTTGGGCGAGAGGTGATCGTTGGAGGAGACGATCTTGTGCTTGGCGAAATTGCCTTCCTGCACCTCGATCTGGCAACGCCCGCAAGTGGCACGCCCGCCGCACACGCTCTCGACGTAGACACCAAGCTGGCGCGCGGCATCCAGAACCGGTGTGCCGACCGGAAACCGCCCGCGCTTGCCCGACGGCATGAACAGCACGAGCGGATCAGTGATGTTGACGGGAGAGTTCATTCGTTCCAGACTTTACTTTCTACGCTGCTCGGGTCTTGGCCACGGCAGCGATGCCGCTGTGTTTCGGTTCCTCCCAGTCGTAAACCCATATCGTGTCGGCCAAGCCATGGCTCAACCCCGGGCCATCCGCGCTTCGCGGCCGCCGCGCCTGCGTCCGCCATTGCCATTGCCATCGCCCGGCGCGTTGACCTGCGTCCGGGCGGCAACGGCCTGGCCGCCTTCAGCAGGCTTGTAGTCCTTGTATGTCCTGATCCAGTTGGTGCAGTTCTCGTCGGTGCCGTTCAGCACGTTGGCGCCGCGCACCGCTTCCATTTCCTGCGGCCGCACCGGGTTCATGATCGCCGAGGTCATGCCGGCGCCGATCACCATCGGGATGAAGGCGGCGTTGATGCCATGACGGTGCGGCAGGCCGAATGAGATGTTGGAGAGGCCACAGGTGGTGTTGACCTTGAGCTCCTCGCGCAGCCGGCGTAGCAGGGCAAATACCTGGCGGCCGGCATCGCCCAGCGCGCCGATCGGCATGACCAGCGGGTCGACGACCACGTCATGCGCCGGAATGCCGAAGTCGGCGCAGCGCTGAACGATCTTCTTGGCGACGGCAAAGCGCACATCGGGGTCCATCGAAATACCGGTCTCGTCGTTGGAAATGGCGACGACCGGAACGTTGTATTTCTTGATCAGCGGCAGGATGGCTTCGAGCTTTTCCTCCTCGCCGGTGACGGAATTGACCAGCGGCCGGCCCTTGGCGACCTTCAGCGCCGCTTCGATCGCGGCGGTCACCGAGGAGTCGATCGACAGCGGCAGATCGACCAGGCCCTGCACGATCTCCAGCGTCTGCACCAGCAGCGCCGGCTCGGTGGCGTTGGGGTCGACTGCGGTGACGCCGGCGTTGACGTCGAGCATGGTCGCGCCGCAGGCGGCCTGCTCCAGCGCATCCTTGATGACGGTCTCAAAATTGCCGGCGATCATTTCGGCGGCGAGCTTTTTGCGGCCGGTCGGATTAATGCGCTCGCCGATCACGCAGAAGGGCTGATCGAAGCCGATGATGATTTCTCGTGTCGCCGAGGCGACGATGGTGCGGGTCATGAAATCTCTCCATCGTGATATAAAGAGTTCTTTATATCGTTATCTGTTTGTGATCAAGCGAATGCTGACGATTCGCGCTGTCAATGCGCGGTTTTGACCATGTCGACCTGGGTTTCGGTGAGGTCGTCATGCAGTATGTGGTCGAGCCGGTCGGCAACGAGCTGGTCGTCGCGGCGGATTTCGCGCTTCCATGGCCGGCGACCCTTCAGCACGCCGGATTCGTCGACGATCTCGGCGACGTATTCTTCCTGGCGATAGGCCATCACATGAACGCCGGACACACCGGGAATTTCCTTCACCTCATTGATGATGTCGATGCAGAGCTGCTTACCTTCCTTCTTCTGATCCTGAGCGCCTTCCAGGCGCTTGACGATCTGATCGGGAATGTGAATGCCCGGCACGTTGGAGCGGATCCATTTGGCCGTCTTGGCCGAGGCCAGCGGCCCGACGCCGCACAGGATGAAGCATTTCTCGGTATAGCCGAGATCGCGGACCTTCTGCATGTAGGTACGGAACATCGGCACGTCGAAGCAATACTGGCTCTGCACGAACTGCGCGCCGGCAGCGATCTTCTTGCCAAGCCGATAGGGCCGGAAATCGATCGGCGGCGCGAACGGGTTGATGGCCGCGCCAAGGAAAAGCTGCGGCGGGGTCGTCAATTTGCGGCCGGACAGGAATTTTCCGTTGTCGCGCATGATACGGCAGGTTTCGAGCAGCGACATGCAGTCGAGATCGAACACCGGCTTGGCGCCGGGCTGGTCGCCGGCCTGCACGCCGTCGCCGGTCAGGCAGAGCATATTGGCGACGCCCATCGCAGCACCCCCAAGCACGTCGCCCTGGATGGCGATGCGGTTCCGGTCGCGGCAGGCGATCTGCATGATCGGGGCATAGCCCATGCGGGTCAGGAGGGCGCAGATGCCGACCGACGACATGTGGCAGTTGGCGCCGGAAGCGTCGACGGCATTGATGGCGTCGACCCAGCCGTCGAAAATCCTGGCGCGGTTGTAGACGTCTTCCGGATCGGCGCTGTCGGGCGGATTGAGCTCGGTCGTCACTGCGAATTCGCCGCGTCTCAATACGCGCTCCAGGCGACCACGCGAGGTGTGGCCGGGCAGGGGATCGAGCGGCAAATGGATGCCGGCCGGATTCTCGTCGGGCTGGCGGCCAATCATGCCGACGCTCCAGTGTTGGTAATGTTCCGGGCCGCATCGCGGGCGGCCGCCGCCTGCGCGGTGACGCGCAGCCACGCGGAGGTCTCGCGCAAGGATTGGTCGACCGGTTTCTGCACCTCCAAAATCCTGTCGCCATGCACCATGTTCCGCGAGCCTTCCCAGGCCTTAACCCAGACGCAGGGCATATCAGGCTCGACCTCGCAATTGCCGTTGGCGCGGACACCGCCACAAGGGCCGTTGCGCAATTGCTTAGGGCAGTTCATCGGGCACGACATGCCGGTCGAGGAAAGGATGCACTGGCCGCACATGCGGCAGTCGAACATGAAACCCTTGACGCGCTTTTCGACGAATTTCACCGGTCCTTCGACGCGGCTGTAGCCGATGCCCTTCCAAAGCGGGTGGAGGAGCAGAAACATGTCGGCGAATTTGGCGTAAAACCATTCGAGCAACCGCGAATGCCGGACCGACCAAAGCCGCACTGCAAACGAACGCTGCACGCGCCGCTGCGGCGACACGTCGGCCGGCTTGTAGTCGGATTTCGGCGCCGCCTTCCTGACGATGGTCGCCTGCGTCAGGCCGGTCTGAGCCGTCGTCGCCGGCATTGATTGGGGATCAGACATTTTCTTTGCCGCCCGCCTTGACCAGAGCTATCAGCCGCTCGCGGTCGTATTTCGCATCGATTTCCTGAAGAGCCTTCTCCGCCTCGGCTTCAAGATCGTCACCGACTAGGATGGGTTCTGCCTTGCGCCATTCGGCAAGATAGTCGTCGGTGCCGCCGGCGCCGGTGCGCATGGCGCACATGTCGATCGCCTCGGTGAAGCGCAGCGGCAGTTCGCGCTTGGCGTTCTGCCGGCCCTTTTTGACGATGACCTGGGCGGGGATGTCGCGCCAGTAGACGACGATCAGATCGGCCATGAATTCCTGCTCCTGCAGAGCGCCGCGCGTCCAATCGAACGCACAAACGATGCTCTACCATCTAACTCCGCTGCATCGTGCCCTCCAAAGATCGATTCCGATGTTTTGGGCCAATGCAGTGGTTTCGAGCATTGCCGGAAGCGCTGTTGGGCTGCTTGTTATGGGACGACGCGGGGGCCTTCAAAAGCGACGCAATCGACGGCCGCGGTTGAAAGCGGAGTCTTTCAGCACAGGTCAGCCGGCGCGGCCATCGAAGCTGCCGACCAGCTTCCTGTGGAAACGCACGTAACCTCGTTCGGTCGTGCCTAGATGCTCCGCGACGATCTCATGGAAGCGCGGCAGGCGGTGGAAGGGAACGGCCGGATAGGAATGGTGCTCCGAATGGTATGGCATGTTCCAGGCCACGAAGCGCACCAGCCTGTTGGTGAAGGTGGTGCGGGTGTTCTCGAGCATGTTGGCGACATGCGGGCACAACGCGTGCTCGGCCAGCAGGTAGGCCCGCAAAAACGGCTGTCCTACCAGCACCGGCACGATCCAGACCCACAACAGCAGCGCCGACTGTATGGTGAGAGATGCGGCCAGCAACACCGCATAACCGATAAGGAACAGCCGTGCTTCGGCAACCACCTTGCCGCGACTCTTTTCCGGTACGAAGCCGTCGCGATTGCGGCCAGCCGCATTGGTTGCGACCACGCGGCCCATGGCGATCCAATAGGGGCCGCCCGACAGATAGCGCAGATATTGGCTGACGGTCTCCGGCTTCGGCGCCCTCAGTTCGGGGTCGTTTTCGGGGTCGTGCGTATGGCGGTGATGGGCGAAATGGAAATAGCGGAACCATGCCGGCGGCAGCAGGATCAGGAAGCCGGCCACGGCGGCAACAGCGCGATTGAGCCACGCCGTCCTGAACGCCGTTTCATGGATGGTCTCGTGCAGCGGCGTGAAGAAGAAGACGATCAGGATTCCCTGCGGCAAGACGAGAAGCGGCCAGAACGGGATGCGGGCGGCGATCAACGCGCCCAGCAGGATAACCAGCCCGCCATGGGCGGCCAGCCGGAAAATGCCTGGCCGGTCAAGCCTGGCGGTGAGGTCGCGACGGTCCTCGACCGAAAGGCCGGCAATGATGGTGCGGTGATCGATGTCGCTCATGATGCAATGTTAGCGGCGGGTGGGCATCCGGTAAATCGGCGCGTCACCAGACGCCGTTCGTTATCCCGGTCCAGAGATAGGACCAGACCGTCGGGTGATACCATTGTTTCGAAGGCAGGCCGGGCTCGACCGTGCCGAGCTTGCCGGCCAGCGCATCTCTGACCGCCTCGACGCAGATGTCGCGCGAGAACGCCGCCTGCCGCAACGCGTAGCTTGAAATTGTGTCGCCCGGCTGCGGTTTTGCCGGGTCAGCATCATCGTGCCGAGTTGACCGATGGCCGAGGCCCAGCCTTGCCGTCGCGCCCGTCCGAGAAGCAATTGCTTTTTGGATTCAGGTGCTTCGAGGATAACACTGACCGGCCCGAGTTGATCGGCGACCGCGTTGACGATCGCCCAGATATGCGAGCCGCCTTCGGTGACGACGACGATCGGTCGTTGGTTTGGTTTCGACCGTGCCATGGTTCGCGACCTCCGCAAAGACCTGTTCTTTGCGCGCGAATGCTAGGCTGACCGGGTTAACCCTTGGTGATCGGGGCTCAGCGCTTGAGTTCGAGGATGTCGAGCTTCGATTCGTAATAGGGCGCCGGGAACTCGATGCGCCATTCGCTGGCGCTGTTGCGGAAGGCATAGCCGACCTGATCGCTTTCCGGGCCGCTGCCGTAGGGCTTTGCCGGATCGTCGTTGACGTAGAAGGAACCAACATAGATGGCGCGTTTCTCGCCATCGTCGAAGAAGCGGCCCTTGGTGCGCTGCGAGCCGGTGATCTTTTCCAGTCTCCAGCCGGAACCATCGTCGCTCACCTTGCATTTGAACCAGCCATAGATGACGAGCGGGCTCAATCCGCCGGCCTTGATGGTGCGGCATTGCCACTTGCCGGTCAGGTCGTTGTCGGAGAAGGAAACCAGCGGCTTTGCCAGCAAGGCGTCGAGCTGCTTGACCTCGGCCGGATCGCCGGCCTTCGCCTCGTCAAGCGCTGCCTTGCGCGTCTCGCCATATTTGTCGAGCCGCGCCTTGTCGGCAGCCGTTATCAACTTCTGCACCTCGCCGTCGGCGAACGCGGGCATGGTCAAGCAGAGGACAGTTGCTGCGGCAAACATGAGGCGAGCGATCATCGGTGGCGTTTCCCTGTTGATGGCTAGAGCAGCCCGTTTTCTTGTCTGGCGCATACCTTAATGTTTCGCCACGTTCTGTCATCCGTGCTTGGGCATCGACAGCGGAAACGAGGTGGAAAGAATGCGGATCTTGCTGACGGGATCGTCGGGCTGGCTGGGCAGCGCCTTGGCACCGCGCCTGCGGGCCCTCGGCCATGACGTCACCGGCCTCGATCCCGTTCCGTCTTCGGAAACTCCAATCGTCGGCTCAGTCGCCGATCGCGACCTGGTCATGCAGGCGGTCGAGGAGAACCGCATCGAGGCCATCATCCACAGCGGCGCGCTGCACAAGCCCGACATCGAACGTTATCGCAACGAGGATTTCGTCGAGACGAATGTGCGCGGCACGCTCAACCTGCTCGATGCGGCCGCTGCATTCGCGGTTCAGCGCTTCGTGTTTACGTCGACGACATCGCTGATGATTTCCGAGGCCATACGCGCCGGTTTCACGGGAGGCGCGCGCAAGGCGGCATGGCTGACGGAAGACATGTCGCCGGAGCCACGCAACATCTATGGCGTCACCAAGCTTGCCGCGGAACATCTTTGTCGCCTTTACCAGCTCCAGTTCGGCCTTCCGTCGATCGTACTGCGCACCGCTCGGTTCTTTCCCGAAGCAGACGATATGGCGCACGTGATCGAACAGTCGGACGCCAACACCAAAGCCAATGAGCTTTTGTTTCGCCGGCTGACGGTGGAGGATGCTGCCGATGCCCATATCGCTGCCTTGGAGAAAGCACCGCAATTGGGCTTCGACATCTTCATCATTTCGGCACCGACACCGTTCCAGCCCGAGGATTGCGCGGCATTGATCGCCGATGCACCCTCGGTCGTCGCACGCTATTTTCCGGATTATCCGGCACTCTACGCGAAGAAAGGCTGGACGATTTTTTCGTCGATCGACCGGGTCTACGATGCGTCGCGAGCGAGGGACCGGCTGGGTTTCGTCTGCAAGACGAGCTTTGCCGATGTGCTCGCCGGGCTCGAAGCTGAAGAAGGCCTTGCCTAGAAGTACCGTCAAGCCAGGATTGCAGCGCTGGCCAGTTCCTTCGTCAGGTCACCATAGCCGGTCGAGCGCCGCTCATAGGCGAGACCGAGCATTTTCGCCGCCTTTTCGGCGACCTTGTCGAGTTCCGGGTCGTCAGTCTGAGCGATATAGATCAGCTTCTCGTAGTTGCCGAAATAGTCCTTGATCAGCTCCGGGTGCTTGTCCAGGCCGAGCGGCTTCATGAAGAAGGCATCGAATTGCCGGCAGAGGAAATCGGTCATGTAGAACGACATCATGTCATCATCGGCGACCTTCGCATAGGTATCCATGCCCTGGTAGAAAGCAAAGCAATGCGGCCCGGCCATGCGCTCGACGCCATGCTTCTCGCAGATCCGATCGAGCAAGCCACCCGTGCCGCAATCGGCATAGCCGACGAAGATGTGTCTGTAGCCGTCGGTCTTGGCCTTCTCGATTGCCTTGTCCATGGCCGGCGCGATGCGGTCCGGATAGAAGTGGAACTCCGCTGGCAGGCAGGTCAGGTCGAGATGGTCGAGCCCAAGCTGCTCCTTGACCGCCAAAACCTCGCGCGCAATCATCCCGCAGGCGATGACGAGCAGCCTGTCGCCCTGATCGGATTGTTGTTTTCGCGCGGTAGTCATGGAACCAGTCTAATCCATCTTCGTTGCTGTCCAGCGAATTTATATGCTGAGGGAGACACCATTCATGAAATTGTTCCGCGTTGCGCCAATCGCTATTCTCGCCTGCGCCTTGGCTGTTTCGGCCTGCGCCAACACGGTGCGCGGCGTCGGTAAGGATATCAAATCCACTGCTAAAGCTGTTGACGATACCGTCAAGAAACCCTGATCCGCACGGCTCTAAACATTTGGGAATAAAAAAGCCGCACTGCAAGGCGCGGCTTTTCTCGTTGGTGCCGGACTTATTGACCTCAGGCCGAAGCGCGGACGTTGTGCTTGCGCTTCATGAAGTCCTTGGCGGTCTCGACCGCCACCGCGGCGTCGCGGCAATAGGCGTCGGCACCGACGGCTTTGCCGAATTCCTCGTTGAGCGGCGCACCGCCGACCAGCACAACATAGTCGTCGCGAATGCCCTTTTCCTTCATCGTATCGATGACGACCTTCATGTAAGGCATGGTCGTCGTCAGTAGCGCTGACATGCCGATAATGTCGGGCTGGTGCTTTTCGATGGCATCGAGATATTTTTCGACCGCATTGTTGATGCCGAGGTCAATGACATCGAAGCCGGCGCCTTCCATCATCATGCCGACCAGGTTCTTGCCGATATCGTGGATGTCGCCCTTGACGGTGCCGATCACCATCTTGCCCTGCTTTGGCGCGCCAGTGGCGACAAGCAGCGGACGCAGGATGAACATGCCGGCCTTCATCGCGTTGGCCGACAGCAGCACTTCGGGAACGAACAGGATGCCATCGCGGAAATCCTCACCGACGATGCGCATGCCTTCGACCAGAGCCTCGGTCAGCACCTTGTAAGGCGCCCAGCCGCGCTCGAGAAGGATATTGGTGCCTTCCTCGATTTCTTCCTTCAACCCGTCATAAAGATCGTCGTGCATCTGCTGCACCAACTCGTCGTCGGAGAGTTCCGAAAGGATGATCTCGTCGTCGGCCATTTTTTCTCAGGCTCCTTGCCGGCTACAACTATCGCGGCAGCTTAAAAAATATCGCGCCAATACCTAACCCGCATGGGCCGGTTGTCCATAGCTGATTTGCGACTTCCCGCAAAACGAAAGCGACCGTAAATCTCTTGGAATTCTTGTCGATTTTGCGACAGGCGTTGGCGCTGGCGGGCCGTTTCGAATAGGGTGCATGGCTACGATCCGGCCAGAGACCGCAATATGCGGCCGCAAACGGATTTCAGGCCGGTACAAGAGCCCGGCCGGAGTAAATCAAGGCCAGAACGAAAGCCAGGGAAGAACGATTATGAGTGAGAACGCGCCGGTCGATCAGGAAGCGTCAAACGCGCGGCGCGGACGCGCTGCCAGCGGTGGCGCCGCAGCCCGACGGGCTGCACGTTCGGGCGGCGGCCCCGGCACACAGCTCACCTATATCAAGCGCAAGATCAACGTCTATGAAGTGCTGGACGAGGAAGGGCTGGCGCTGATCGAAAAGAACACCGACACGGTGCTGGAGGAGATCGGCATCATCTTCCGCGACGACGCCGAGGCGCTAAAGCTTTGGAAAGAGGCGGGCGCCGACGTCAAGGGCGAGCGGGTGCATTTCCCCAAGGGCCTCTGCCGCTCGCTGTTGAAGACCGCTCCGTCCGTCTACACCCAGCACGCTCGCAACGGCGAGCGCTCGGTGCAGATCGGCGGCAACGCGACAGTGTTCGCGCCAGTCTATGGACCGCCCTTCGTGCGCGATCTCGACGGCGTCAGGCGCTATGCGACGATCGAGGATTTCCGGAATTTCGTGAAACTCGCCTATATGGCGCCGTCGATCCACCATTCGGGCGGCACGGTTTGCGAGCCGGTCGACGTGCCGGTCAACAAACGGCATCTCGACATGGTCTACAGCCATATCAAATATTCGGACAAGCCGTTCATGGGCTCGGTGACCGCGCCCGAGCGCGCCGAAGACACGGTGGCGATGGCCAAGATCGTGTTTGGTGACGATTTCGTCGAGAACAACACGGTGCTGACCAGCCTGATCAATGCCAACTCGCCGATGGTCTTCGACGAGACCATGCTGGGAGCGCTGAAGGTCTATTCGCGCCACAATCAGGCCTGTATCGTCACGCCGTTCATCCTTGCCGGTGCGATGAGCCCGGTGACGGTCGCCGGCACGCTGACACAGGTTTTGGCCGAGGTTCTGGCCGGGGCGTCGTTCACACAGCTGATCCGGCCGGGTGCGCCGGTGCTGTTCGGCACCTTCGCCTCGTCGATCTCGATGCAGTCGGGCGCGCCGACTTTCGGCACGCCGGAGCCGTCGCTGGTCTCGTATGGCGCCGCACAGCTTGCCCGCAGGCTCGGCCTGCCGTTCCGCACCGGCGGTTCGCTCTGTGCTTCAAAAATCCCCGATGCGCAGGCCGCCTACGAGAGCGCCAACACGCTGAACTCGACGATCCTCGCCGGCACCAATTTCGTGCTGCATTCGGCCGGCTGGCTCGAGGGCGGTCTCGCCTCCTGCTACGAAAAGTTCATGATGGATATCGACCAGCTCGGCATGACGCAGAAGTTCTCCGAAGGCGTCGACCTGTCGGAAAACGGCCAGGCGATGGACGCCATCCGCCAGGTTGGCCCGGGCAGCCATTATCTCGGCTGCGATCACACCCAGGCCAATTTCCAGACGGCATTCTATCGTTCCAACATTGCCGACAACAATTCTTACGAGCAATGGCTGGCCGAAGGCGAAAAAACCGCCCCGCAGCGCGCCAACGAGCTCGCCCGCCGCTGGCTGGAAAGCTACGAGGCGCCGCATCTCGATCCGGGTATCGACGACGGGCTGAAGGACTTCATTGCCAGGAAGAAGGCGTCGATGGCCGACGCCTTCACCTGAAAGGAGCCCGAATCAGGCGGGGCTAAAGTCGCCAACATCATCCACAAGGAAGTCTGGCGGAGCGCCTTCTCCGACCCGGACAAGAAGGGATGATCCTCGAGCGCAGCATGGTCGAAACCATCGCGGCGGCACTTTCCGCACACGGTCTCGTGCTTCGCGGCGGCTTCAATTTTGCAGGCGCTGAGAAGGCGCCTTCCGATCTCTCCGGCGCTACCGCCAAATCCGTCCTGCTGGTGGGGCAGGCGGGTGCCGCACCTTGGCCGCACTTTATGCACTGGTTGGAGAAACGGTCACAGCCGATCGACGATCCGCTCGACAGATGGTCGCGCGAAGTGATCGGCGCGGTGGCCGGAAAATTAGGGGCGCGCGCTGTGTCGCCGTCCGACAGGCCTTATCTGCCATTCCAGCAATGGGCGATGCGTGCGGAGGGGTTGAAGCCGTCACCGCTCGGCATTCTCATGCATCCGCAATATGGGCTCTGGCATGCCTATCGCGGCGCGCTGCTGTTCGAAGACGAAATTGCGCTCCAAGAACCCCGCGACATGATTCACCTTTGCGACACATGTCTGGAAAAACCCTGCCTGAAATCCTGTCCGGTAGAGGCTTATTCTGCGGATGGTTTTGCACATGAAGCCTGTCTGGCGCATGTGCGCGGGCAAAACGGCGAGCCCTGCCGGACCGGCGGCTGCCTTGATCGCAACGCCTGTCCTTACTGCACCGACTATCGCTATCCGGCCGAAGTTCAGGCCTTTCACATGGCAGCATTCGCGCGTCTGTAGCGTCGCCGAATGCCGCACGAAATCTTGAAGCAGATCGCCTCACTACAGCTTGCGGCGACGGTCACCGCCGGTATCTATCGCACGTCGGGCCGGTCGGCATTGTCGGCTGCTGCATGGGTGGAGCGCGGGCACTGAACGCAGCGGCCAGCTATCCCGGCCGCATCGTTGCCGCGGCCAGTTTCCACGGCGGCAATCTGGCTGGTGACGCCGCCGACAGTCCGCACCGGAAGGCCGCTTCGCTCAAGGCAAGGGTTTATATCGGTACGGCCGGCACTGATCGCAGCTTTCCGCCCGCGCAAGCCGCGCGGCTGGCCGAAGCGCTGCGCGCGGCCGAGGTCGACCATGTCATCGAGAACTATGCCGGCATGGCGCACGGCTGGTGCGTGCCGGACCACAGCGCCTTCGATGCAGCCGGCGCCGAGCGCCACTGGAAGCGGCTGACGACGCTGTTCGCGGAGACGCTCGGTCAGGGCACGCCAACCGTTACGACGTGACGGCGCGCCAGAAAATTCTTTCCATCGCCCCAAGGAACAGCCATTAGCCTTCGTCCAACAGGCAATGATGGCGATGATGCTGGACGAAAGCGAAGCCTCCGACGCTGAACTGATCGGGCGGGCGAAGGGCGGAGATCGGGGTGCTTTCGGCAAGTTGCTCGAAAGGCACTACGGTTTCGTCTATCGCGCCGCCTATCGCTGGTGCGGGAAAAAGGCCGACGCCGAGGATATCGCCCAAGAAGTCTGCGTCCGGCTTGGCCGGGCGATCCGCGACTATCATGGCAGCGGCGTCTTCACGACATGGCTCTACGCTATGACGCTGAATGCGGCGCGCGACATGATGCGCAAGACCGCCCGCGAGACGGTCAAGACCGATGCCTATGGCGCCTATGTCCTGATTTCGGGGGAAATCTCGGCTGAGCCGGAAGACCCGGCCGAGGCGCTCTGGGCGGCGGTGCGCAAGCTGCCGGACAAGCAGCGCGACGCGGTGCTGCTGGTCTATGGCGAAGGGCTGAGCCATGCAGCCGCCGCCGAGGCGATGGCGATCTCGGAGACGACGGCTTCCTGGCACATCCATGAAGCGAAGAAACGGCTGAAGACGCTGATGCGTTCAGCCGGGGAAGTGTGACCATGGTCGACGACAACGAACTCAACAAACTGCGCGACATCGCGGCACCGGCGCCGGACGCGGACGCAAAGGCGCGTGCCCTCCAGGCCGCGCTGCGCGCCTATGACATGGAAGAAAAAACTTTACCGGCCGCCCAAGGATCGGCAAGCGGGCTTCGTCTCACAGAGCGAGCACAAAGGCTCTGGAGCGAAATCATGCAAAAGAAACTCTTCGCCACGCCGGCCATCGCCGGGCTCGTTGCCCTGCCGATCGCCGGATACGCTGCCATGTACATGCTTGGGGAATCCACATTCAGCGGGCCCGAATTCGGCGGGGACGACAAGATCACCGAGACACTGGCCGACAAGCCGGCGGCCGTCAAACCGCCGGTCGTGGCCGAAGCAGACAAGCAGAAGAAGGCGGACGCCGACAGCGAAAGCCGTAACGCCGGCGAGGCGCTTGTGGCGCCGACATCGCCGCCGAAAGCGGAATCGACCGCAGTCGGCGGGTTGACCCAGCAGGACGTGCTCACCCGCAATGCTCCCGAACCGGCGCAGAGTGGCGAGTTTGTGCTGAATGGCGGCACCAGCACCGCGGCTCCGGCCGTCGATGGCGGCGCGCGGGTCGGACGCATGCCTGGCACGGTTGCCGAGCCCAAGCTGATGGCACAGCAGCCTGCCGCTGCGCCGGCCGACCAGATGCTGCCGCAAGAGGAAAACCGCGATCGCATCGAGAATTTCAAGACCAATCCGGTGCATGCCGCGCTGGAAGATCCGGTCTCGACGTTCTCTATCGATGTCGACACCGCTTCCTATTCCTTCGTGCGGCGCTCGCTGAAGGAAGGTTTTATTCCGCAAGCCGATACGGTGCGCGTCGAGGAGATGGTCAACTACTTCCCCTATGACTGGAAAGGCCCGGACTCCACCTCGACGCCGTTCAACTCGACCGTCAGCGTCATGCCGACGCCATGGAACGAACACACCAAGCTGATGCACGTCGCCATCAAGGGCTTCGACGTGAAGCCGGCCGAGCAGCCCAAGGCCAATCTGGTCTTCCTGATCGATGTGTCGGGCTCGATGAACGAGCAGGACAAGCTGCCGCTCCTGCAGTCGGCCTTCCGACTGCTGGTCAACAAGCTGAGACCTGACGACACGGTCTCGATCGTCACCTATGCGGGCGATGCCGGTACCGTGCTGGAGCCCACCAAGGCTTCGGAAAAGGACAAGATCCTCGCTGCCATCGACAATCTGACATCGGGCGGCTCGACGGCAGGCGAGGCCGGCATCAGGCAAGCCTACCGGCTGGCGCAGAAATCCTTCGTCAAGGACGGCATCAATCGGGTGATGCTCGCCACCGACGGTGATTTCAATGTCGGCCAGACCGACGACGACGATCTGAAGCGGCTGATCGAAAAGGAGCGCAAGACAGGCGTATTCCTGTCGGTGTTCGGCTTCGGCCGCGACAATCTGAACGATCAGATGATGCAGACCATCGCCCAGAACGGCAATGGCACCGCTGCCTATATCGATACGTTGGCGGAGGCCGAGAAGGTACTGGTCGAGGATGCCTCCTCGACACTGTTCACCATCGCCAAGGACGTGAAGATCCAGGTCGAGTTCAACCCGAACAAGGTTTCGGAGTACCGGCTGATCGGCTACGAGACCCGCGCCATGAATCGCGAGGATTTCAACAATGACCGGGTCGACGCCGGCGAGATCGGCTCAGGCCATTCGGTCACAGCGATCTACGAAATCACGCCTAAGGGCAGCGGCGGCGAACAGATTGATCAACTGCGCTATGGCCAGGCCTCGGTGAACAATGGCGGTGTTGCCAATGCCGACGAATATGCCTTCGTCAAGATCCGCTACAAGCTGCCGAACGAGGACACTTCGAAGCTGATCACCACGCCAGTGACGTCAGCCAACGAAGTGGCGTCGTTCGACCAGGCCAGCACCGACCAGCGTTTCTCCGTTGCCGTTGCTGCCTTCGGCCAGAAGCTGCGCGACGAGGATGCGACCGCGAAGTTCGGCTACGACAAGATCATGCAGATTGCCATCGCCGCCAGAGGAGCCGACCCGTTTGGATACCGGTCCGAGTTCCTCTCGCTTGTGCGCCTTGCCTCGGCGCTCGGCGGTAACCGGTAGTGGCAATGACGGCCGGTTTCTTTCAGATGGGATCGTTCTGATAGGGGGAGCCGGCCTACGGGCGGGTGAGGCAGGCCGGCGAGGGAAACCTTGCCGGCCTTTTTTCGCGGCCGCACTGCTTCGCGCGGACGATGTCGCAGACGAAAGCGTCAGGCGCGTCCGCGGCGCCGTTCGCGGCGGGCTTCGCTGGTCTCGGCGACGTTGACCGTCGCCTGCTTGTTACGCATCGGACCGATGCGTTCGACGATCTGCTCGATGGTCGGGCGATCCGACCTGGTGTGCGCATCGAGCGCCTTGCGCATGGCGGCAAGGTGCTGGAACGAGGTACCGCAGCAGCCGCCGACGATCTTGGCGCCGGCATCGACGGCTAGGCGCACATAATCGGCCATCAGCTCGGGCGTGCCCGAATAGTAGATCTCGGCACCGCGAAATTCGGGGATGCCGCAATTGCCCTTGACGATCACCGTTGCTTCCGGCTTCGCCTCGGTCATGTCGAGCAGCGAGGCGAGAATATCGGAGGCGCCGACACCGCAATTGGCGCCGACACCGAGCGGTGTCTGCGACAGGCCATCGACAACGCCGTGAATGTCCTTTGGCAGCAACCCCATCATGGTACGCCCGGCGGTGTCGAAGGAACCGGTATAGGTATACGGCAGGCCGACGCGGATGGCGGCTTCGGCGGCGGCGCGGATCTCGTCGGGCGCCGACATGGTCTCGATCCAGGCGACTTCGGCGCCGCCGGCCTTCAGGCCTTCGATCTGTTCGGCAAAGGCCTCGACCGCCTCATCATAGGTCATGGCGCCGAGCGGTACCAGCAACTCGCCGGTCGGGCCGACTGAGCCGGCCACGATCACCTTGCGGCCGGCCTTTTTTGCAACGGCACTTGCGATCTCGGCGGCGCGCTTGTTCAGTGCATAGACCCGGTCCTGCGCATGATGCAGCTTGAGCCGATGGCGGGTGCCGCCAAAAGAGTTGGTCAGGATGATGTCGGCGCCGGCATCGACAAAGTTTTGGTGCAGGCTGGTGATGGTGTCGGGAGCGGTCTCGTTCAAGAGCTCGGGAGCCTCGCCGGCCTCAAGGCCCATGGCGAACAGATTGGTGCCGGTGGCGCCATCCGCGAGCAGGACGCCCTTTTCGGCAAGCAGCGCGTCGATCGGATTGGTCATTGTGGAATACGCCTTCCCGGAGAATAATTGAGATAACGATATAAAGAATTCTTTATGTGACGTCAATGTCGGCGCGGGAAACAACCGGTCAAAATCGCATCTCCGCCAGCTTTCGTGTGAAGCTGGCCGCCTCATGCGCGTTGACGTCCGCGGCACGGATCAGATTGTCGAAATGGCTGGTCAGGATGCGGATCGGCTGCGTGGCGTTCAGCACCAGATACATGTCGCCGACGTAAATGGCAGCGCGATAAGGTCCGAAGATCGTGTAGGGGATCGAATAGCGCATCCGCCCGTCATAGAGAAACAGGCGGAAGGTGGGATAGAGGTCGTCGAGCAGTGTCGCCATGTGCAGGAGTTGCTGGTGGCGGTCGGCTTCCGGAAAGCGGTCCCACACGCCCAGCCCGCGCGCGAAGATCTCCAGCGTGTGGCGCGGCATACAGACTTCCATGTCGGTTTCGGGCCGTCGGTTGTAGTCGATGCGGTACTGCGTTTCGCCGGCCTGTGCCTCGCGGCTCTTGTTGGCGATGACGGCTTCGTAGTCGACAAGCGCCTCGGTGCGCAGAAGATCGGGAATGCCGGCCGGCACGTAGCGGATTTTCGTTCCCGCCGCCTCGGCATGCCAGCGAGCCAGCAGCGTGCGGTCGAAGCCGTCCGACGCCTCCTCGATCTCAAGGCTCTCGCGGATTTCACCGGTGACGCCCTCGTCGTGGCTGAGGCCGAGCAGCCAGTCGAGCGAGACTTTGAATTCGGCGGCGATGTTAAGCAGCGTTTCAGCACGGGGAAGGCGGGTCGAGCCGCCGGAGAGCAGCTGCGACAGTGCCGAACGGTCGATGCCAACCGCACCGGCGAACGCTGACTGGTTCAAATCGGACCTTGTCAAGAGCATTTTCAGGCGCTCGCGAAAGATCGTCGACAGGTCGCGTTTGTCCAAATCGCCGTCCCACTCGATAGGAGGAAAAATTTGCGCTGAAACCCGCGAGCGCGGAGCTTCCGGCGTAAATGAATCCGGTTCGTTGTTTACAATGCATAACATATGCAGCTGAAAATGCGCAATCGCAACAGTTTGTGCGCTTTATCGCGTTGCCCCGATGCAACACTCCTGACACAATGCTGTCAGGAATCAAACGGGTTCCGGCGACTGGAAGGCAGTGGTCGATAGCATGACGAGCATGGGCAATAGGCGACACGGCGCGGCAGCCATCGAATGGCCGACCGTATTTCTCGCACTTCTCTGCTACGGCGGCTGGCTCGCTGCCGGCTTTCTGCTCTGGCCATCCTACCCGCTGCTGGCTCTCGCCTTTCTGACCCTGATTGCGACGCTGCAATCCTCGCTGATGCACGAGGTCCTGCACGGCCACCCAACCCGGAACGCGCGGCTCAACGAAGCGTTTGTGTTCCTGCCGATTGGCCTTGTCTGGCCGTTTCGCCGGTTCAAGACCATTCACCTGCGCCACCATGCAGACGAGCGCCTGACCGATCCGCTCGACGATCCCGAAAGCTATTACAAGGCGCTCTGGCAGCACGAGGGCCTGCCGTCGGCGATGAAATTCCTGCTGAAGATCAACAACACAATGCTCGGCCGTTTCGTGCTGGGCCCTTGGCTGTCCTGCATAGGCTTCTTCATCGACGACGCCAGGCAGGTTGCCGCGGGCGACAAGGTCGTCCGCAAGGCTTGGCTGCTGCACGCTATCGGCCTCGCCATCGTGCTGCCCATCGTGCAGTTCGGCTTCGGCATGCCATTGTGGCTTTACGTTCTGGTGCCGGTATGGCTGGGACAATCGCTGATTTCGATCCGCACCTACGCCGAGCACCAATGGTCGGAACATCCGGAAGGCCGCACGATCATCGTCGAGCGCTCGCCGCTGTCCTTCCTGTTCCTCAACAACAATCTACATTTCGTCCATCATAAGAGCCCGACGGTGGCCTGGTACAGGCTGCCGAAACTGTTTCGCGACCGCCGCGACGAGTGGCTGCGGATGAACAATGGCTACGCCTATCCGAACTATTTCGCGTTGCTCAAGGCCTATGCCTTCAAGGCGAAGGAGCCGGTCGTCCATCCCGTGCTGCGGCGCATGCCGGAACCGGGACGCGCATTCAAGCCGCGTGTCAGGGCACGCAGCCTCAATGGGCTTGGCAGCGCACCGGTACCCGCCGAGCCGCCGAAAGAGTGAATTTTGCGTTGTTGCAGGCGGTTCCGCGCGGACGACGCTTTCCTGAACTTGTCAACTTCCCGCATAACGGTCAAATCCCCGACATGAGCGAATTCATTGCGGCTTTGCCGATGTATGACTGGCCGGAAGCGCGGGACGAGGTCGACGCGCAATGGGCGCGGTTGCGCGACACTTTCAGACAAAGAGGCATCGATGCGCCGGAGACGATCATCCGCCGCAATGGCGATTTGCCTCCAGTGCCTGGCGGTATCCGAGACGATCAGGGAAAACCCGTCGCGCCAGATCCGGCGACATTGCCGCCGGACGAGCTGGATTTTCACCGGCTCTGGCTGCACCCGGCGCTCCTCCTTGCGCAAGCCTGTTGGGGACCGATGGAACTCGGCCTGTCGCAACGTGTCCAGCTCGTCGGTCAGCCGCGTTACGATGCCTTCGAGGGTGGACAGGGCGAACTCTATTCGAGCGCCATCATCATGAGAGCGGGCGAGGCACCGCAGGCAAGGTCGCCGGCCGACGGCGGTGCCGTCATTCCGCTCGATCTGCTGCGCGGCCAGCGTTTCACCTTTAACAGCTTGGATTCCATGTCGGGCATCATCGCGCCAACTCGCGACCTGCAAGCATTGGGCGAGAGTCTGGACATCTTTTCCGCGTTGAGCGAAAGCTGTGGGCACCGTGCTTCGATCGTTGCTGTTGCCGAGGGCAGGGCCGACGTCGCGGCGATCGACTGCGAGAGCTGGGCGCTGGCGCAGCGTTTCGAGCCTGCGGCCCAGAAGGTGACGGTGGTCGGCTGGACAAGGCGTCGCAAAGGCTTGCCGTTCATCACGGCAAGGACAACGCCGGAAACGATCGTCACCACGATGCGCGAGGCGATCGCAGCGCTCACATAACCGCGTCGCGTTCGGTCGGCCTCATGCGAGCACTTTAGATTCCTGTTTATGCATGTCGTTATCGCAGAACCGCTGCACACCCTCGGGTCAAGCCCGGGGGCATGCTTTTACGCGACATGCATTAGCGTCGCTCAGCCGCCAAGCAGCCGATTGTCGAGCGGGTAGGTCGAAAGCTTCTCATTGCCGGTTTCGGTGATCAGGATCTGTTCCTCGATCTTGACGCCTTCGTAGCCGCCAAGCCGGCCGATATAGCTCTCGACGCACAGCACCATGCCAGGTTCGAGCACTCCGTCGGGTGTGTCGTCGGTCCAGTCGCTAGCATGCGGCAAGGTCGGGTATTCGTCGGCAAGACCGACGCCGTGATAGAGCACCCCATAACGGGCCGGGAAGCAGTCCCCGGGCGGCACTGACGAGCGCTCGACGAGGTCGCGGAACGATACGCCCGGCCGCATCAGCTCCGTGTTGTGGGCGATCTGGTCGGCGGCGATTCGGAACAGGTCGCGCTGCTCCTGCGAGGGCGGCGCGTCAGCGCAAAGCCAAGTGCGCGAAAGGTCGGCGCAGAAGCCGTAAGGACCGATCAGGTCGGTGTCGAAAGCGACGAGCTCGCGGGCCTCGATCGTCCGCGACGAACACTCCTGAAACCATGGATTGGTGCGCGGACCTGACGACAGGAGCCGGGTTTCGATCCATTCGCCGCCGCGCGCGATGTTGCCACGATGGAGTTCGGCCCACAATTCATTCTCCGAGATGCCAGGCCTCAGCGCCTGCTCCATCTCACTCATCGCTGCCTCGCAAGCGACGATCGCCCGGCGCATGGCAAGGATCTCGTCGGGCGATTTGATCAGCCGCGCATTTTCCATCACCGCCTCGCCATTGCCGGTCGAAATGCCGAGACGGGCGAGCTCTTCGATGCCCTCGGGATTGATGTGGTCGATCGCGATACGGCGATTGCCGCCGCCGTGTTCCAATACCAGCTCGGCAATGCCGGCTGCCCAGCGGCGGACTTTTTGACCGGTCAGCTCGCCGCTGTACAGATAAGCCCACGACACTGCCGGCCGCACCTCGTCGACGACCCCGGAATGATCGGAAAGGTGCTCGCAGGAGAAATAGTCGAACAGCACCACCGGGCCATCGGTGGCGACGAAACAATGCCTGGTCCGATTGTGTGCGACCCAGAGCTGCATGTTGGTCGCATCCGTCGCATAGCGGATGTTGACCGGATCGTAGAGCAAGGCTCCCGCATAGTCGCGGCGCTTCAGCTCGGCGCGGATGCGCTCGAGCCGGTATCGGCGCATGGCGGGCAGGTCAGGAGCAGCAATTCCCGCCGCCTGCCATTCGGTTTCCGCCAGCGCTCCATAGCCCAGCGCATGCTGGTTGAGTTCAGCGGCCTTCAGCCGCGATTTTTTGCGCAGCACATCGTTCGAGCCGTCCGGCTCGAACGGCATGATCTTGCGGTGATGACGGGGCCGGTCAGTCGGGTTCCTGTCCACCGTCGGCTCCTCCGCTAACGCCTTCTTTTGGCGCCGTGGCTCCTCCCACCGGCATTCTCTTCAATCTTACATAGGCGCCGGGCCGGGTGGCTTTGTCGGTGCCACGCAACAGCGGAACCATCATTTGCCGCGGCTGGCCGTCCGGCTCATAGCCGGCCGCTTTGAGCTGCTCCAAAATGACCGGACGTGGATCGTCGCGGTCAAGCCAGACGAGTACGGCCGGCTCCTGCATCAGCATTTCGAAATTAGGCACTTCCTGGTCAAGTGCGACCAGTTTTTCGTCGACCAGCCGCAGGTTTCCGACCCATGCACCATCAGATATTGCGGTTTTGACCGGTCCGTCCGCAGTCAGTTGGCGATAGAGGGCGGGGTAATCCACGCGGATCATCCGCGACAGACCACTGGTCCCGTTTATCTGGACGTACCAGGTGGCGGGCGCTAGGAGCACGGCGATGATCGCTCCAGCCGCGATTACCAGGAGCTGCGCATTCCTGCCGTGCGGTGCCAGCCGTTCCATAGTGGCGACGATGGCCAGCGGCAACATGAACAGGACCGGTAGCAGCCAACGGTCTTTGACCACCGTCACGCCGGTAGCCAGTACCAGTATTGCAAGCATGGCCAGGCCGAGCGCCAAGGTACGCCGCAACAGAATTTCCCGAGGCGGACCTTTCGGGTGCCACTCGGAGAAACGAAACCCGGCCAGCCCGAAAGCCAGCGCGGAAACGAGCACCGGCAAGACCGCGAAATTGAAGGTTCCCATGATAAACTTGCCGGCACCGACAAAAGCCGCCGCCATGCGCCCTCGTTGCGAGTCTATTCCGAACTTCTCGCCTCTCGACAATAAATCGGCGGGATGCATGAGGCTCCAATAGGTGGTTGGCGCCAGCACCAGTATCGCGACCGCTATGCTGATGGCGAACTTCGGATCGAGGATTACGCTGCGCCATTCGCGCAGCGACAGCACTGCAGCAACAAGGGCCACCACGAGGAAGACATCATTATATTTGGCAAGAATTGCGGCCGCCGTGGCCAAGCCAAACGCCGCATAGGCGACCATGCTTCGCCGCTCGAGAAGATAGGCCATGGCAAGCAGGAGCAGCGAGCAGAAGGCGACGACGGCGACGGAATGCGACAAGGCGCGCTGCGATTCCCAGACGATCTGCGGGATCGTAAACAGGCCGAACATGGCCGCCGCCGCTGTCGCTTTGGTGTAGCCAAACCGCCGCATGGCGGCGAACACGCTGCAGGCGGCGAGGAACAGCACGGAGTATTTGACGAGCTTCAGCGTGAAGATACTGGTGCCGAAAACATGCGCGGCCAGCCAGTTGATCCAGGTGTAGAGGGGTGGTTGCGAGCCGCCATATCCAGCCCAGAGATACGGTATATAGATCAGCTGCTCCGCATCATCGATGCCGACGCCGGTTCCCGCCCAAGAGCTCAACAGGGACAGTATGATGGTCTGCAAGGCGAAGTAAGCCGCGACCATGACGATCGCCGCCGGGAACGGGCCGATCCGTCCCTCGGCCAGCCACTCGGCCCATCTCAGATTGTACTTCAATGAAATCTCATCGCCCTTGCCAGCAGAGTGTTGCCGGCTGCGCTAGCATGAAGAGCATGCTCCGCACAATGCGACCGGCTGGCTGCGCCTACGTCCTCATCTTTTCGCCGCTCGGATCGAACGGCGGTTCGACATTGATGCGTGCGGGACGCCGGTGGCCAAGGATTTCGATCTCGAACAGGCCGGCGCTCTCGTTCTCGGCAAGCGCTGCCGGTACATAGCCTTGCGCCATCGACTTCTCGACATAATGCGCATAGCCGCCGGAGGTGACCCAGCCGACCACGCGCCAGTCGCCGTCGACAATGCCGCGCACGGCAGACGCGCCTTCGGCGGCGCTCGAGCCGCGCACTTCCTTGCCGCCCGCGTCGAAGCGCGGTGCACCGTAGCCATGCGGCTTTTCCACCGTGCCGTAATCCTTGCCGCCGACTTTGGCCCAGATCGGCTCGTCGCCCATGACGTCGGCATCCGCGGCATCGACGATGAAGGAAACGCGGCGCAGCTTCGGCCCTGCCGCCTGTTCCCTGGCTGCCGCCTCCCGGCCGATGAAATCGTTCTTCTCCAGCTTGATGAAGCGGTCCATCGAGCCTTCGAATGGTCCGTAGATTGGACGTAGCTCGCGGAACCAGGTCGGGAAGTTCTTCTCAAGGCGCATCGAGAGCAAAGCCCGCATGCCGAAATCGATAAGGCCAAACTCTTCGCCAGCCTCCTTGATCGCCTTGTAGACCAGGCGCTGGTAGGCGGGCGCCATCCAGATCTCATAGCCGAGGTCGCCGGTGTAGGTGATGCGGTTGACCATGCAGGGCGCGCCGCCGACCGCCATCTCGCGGAAATCCATGAAGCGGAAGGCCTTGGTCGAGATGTCGACATCGACCAGTTTCTGCAGCAGGTCACGCGATTTCGGCCCGGCGATGGAGAGGCCGACCAGCGTCTGGTCGAAGCGGTGGATGCGCACCTCTGACGCCCTTGGGCCGTCCTTGGGCAGATGCTTCTCGAACCAGCGCATGTGGTATTTCTGCGCTGCCGAAGAACCCCAGATCATGAAGCGTTCTTCGCCCGCCTTGGCGATGGTGAAGTCGCCGATCAGCCGGCCGAACTCGTTCAGCATCGGCGTCAGCACGATGCGGCCGGTCTTTGGCATGCGATTGGTCATCAGCCGGTTGAGGAAATCCTCGGCCCCTGGTCCGGAGACTTCGTATTTGGCGAAGTTGGCGATCTCGGTGACGCCGACCCTCTCGCGGGTGGCTCGCACTTCCTCGCCGATCGGGCCAAAATCATTGGAACGGTGGAAGGACACGATGTCCTTCGGCTCAGAGCCTTTCGGCGCGAACCAGAGCGGGGTTTCGAGCCCCCAGCTATCGCCCATGACGGCGTTGTTGGCGAGCATCGTGTCGTAAAGCGGGGTCGTCTGCGCTGGTCTTGCCGCCGGCAATTCCTCGTTGGGAAAGCGGATGGAGAAACGGCGCGAATAGTTTTCGCGCACCTTTGCGTTGGTGTAGCGCAGCGTTGCCCATTCGCCGAAGCGGGCCACGTCCATGCCCCAGACGTCGAAGCCCGGATCGCCATGGACCATCCAGTTGGACAGTGCGAGACCGACGCCGCCACCCTGGCTGAAGCCGGCCATGACGGCGCAGGCGCACCAGAAATTGGTCAGGCCCTGCACCGGGCCGACCAGCGGGTTGCCGTCCAGCGCGAAGGTGAAGGGACCATTGATGATCTGCTTGATGCCGGCCTTCTCGATGCCGGGGAAATGCTTGAAGCCGATCTCGAGCGACGGCGCGATGCGGTCGATGTCGGGCTGCAGCAGCTCGTGGCCGAAATCCCACGGCGTGTTGACCGGCGACCACGGCTTGCAAGCCTTTTCATAGGTGCCGAGCAGGATACCGTTGCGCTCCTGGCGGGTATAGATCTCGCCCTTGAAATCGAGCACGCCGATCATCTCGCGGCCGGTCGACTTGTTGAATTCCTCGACCTCCGGCATCGGCTCGGTCAGGAGATACATGTGCTCCATGGCCAGCACCGGCAGTTCGACGCCGACCATGCGACCGATCTCGCGCGCCCACAGGCCGCCGCAGTTGACGACATGCTCGGCTTTGACCGTGCCTTGCTCGGTGACGACGTTCCAGGTGCCGTCGACCTCCTGCGTCAGTTCGACGACGCGGTTGCGGAGCACAATCTCGGCGCCCAGCTTCCTGGCGGCCTTGGCATAGGCGTGGGTGGTGCCGGAAGGATCGAGATGGCCCTCGACCGGATCCCACATGGCGCCGACGAAATTCGTCTCGTCCATCAGCGGGAACATCGCCTTGGCTTCGGACGGCGTGATCAGTTCGGTATCCATGCCGAGATAGCGGCCCTTGGCGTGGGCGAGCCGCAAGAAGTCCATGCGCTCGGGCGTGTCGGCCATCATCACGCCGCCGGTCAGGTGCAGCGAGCAAGATTGGCCGGAAATCTCCTCGATCTCCTTGTAAAGCTGCACCGTATAGGCCTGCAGCTTGGCGACGTTGGGATCGCCATTCAGCGTATGGAAGCCGCCCGCCGCATGCCAGGACGAGCCGGAGGTGAGCTCCGAACGCTCGATCAGCAGGATGTCGGTCCAGCCAGCCTTGGCCAGATGATAGAGCACCGAGCAGCCAACGACCCCGCCGCCGATGACAACCGCTTTTGCATGAGATTTCATGAAGATAGTTCCGTTTTTGGAGAGATTGAATCGAGTGAGCGGGGGCGAAAACAAAGCGGATGTTTTCGGCCAGCCTGCCATCAAGACGGAGTAGGGGTCGACTACTCATCAGATGATCAGAAATCGGTCGGCGCGCCGCCTTCGGCCCGGCGCTTGTCGACGAAAGCGTTGAGCTCCTCGCGGATTGCCGGGTCCATATAAGGCTCTTCATAGGACGCCAGCCGTTCCTTCCACACGCGATTGGCCTTTTCGAGTGCGGTCGGCGATCCGGCCTCAACCCAACTCTCGAAATTGCGCCAGTCGGAAATGATTGGCGCGTAAAACGCGGTCTTGTAGCGGTCCTGCGTGTGCTGGGTGCCGAAGAAATGGCCGCCGGGGCCGACCGACTGGATGGCGTCGAAACCGAGCGCTTCCTCGGAAAGATCGAGCGGCGTCAGGAACTCGGCGACCATCTGCAACAGGTCTATATCGAGGATGGTCTTTTCGTAGGAACAGCGCAGGCCGCCTTCGAGCCAGCCGGCTGCATGCATCATCAGATTGCCGCCACCCTGAATGGCGCCCCACAGCGAGAACACGCTTTCATAGGCGGCTTGCGCGTCGACCGTGTTAGCGGCGCAGGTGTTGGAGGTGCGGTAGGGGATGTTGTAGCGGCGGGCGAGCTGCCCGCCGACCAGCTGCGCCTTCATATATTCCGGCGTGCCGAAGGCCGGCGCGCCGGACTTCATATCGACATTCGAGGTGAAGCCGCCGTAGCCGACAGGCGCGCCCTTGCGCACCATCTGCGCAAAGGCGATGCCGGACAGCGCCTCGGCATTCTGTTGCACCAGCGCGCCGGCAATCGTCACCGGCGCCATGGCGCCCGACAGGGTGAAGGGCGTCACGATGACCACCTGGCCCTTGCTCGACATCTGGATGATACCTTCCATCATCGGCACGTCGAGCTTGAGCGGCGAATTGGTGTTGATGATGGTGAATACCGACGGCTCTGCGAGCAACTGCTCATGGCTGATGCCGCGCGCGATCCTGGTGATCTCGATGCCGTCGACGTTGCGCTCCTTACCGAGCGAATAGATGTGGAACATCTTGTCGGTCAGCGTGGCGAGGTCTCGGATGCATTCGAGGTGGCGCACGGACGGATGGATGTCGATCGGCTCGACCGGGTAGCCGCCCGTGCAGTTCAATATGTTGTGCATCTGCGCAAGCTTGAGGAAGTTGCGGTAGTCCTGCTGGTTGCCTGGCCGGCGGCCGCGGTCGACGTCTGAGCAATTGGGTGCCGACGCCATCATCGAGATGATCAGATTATCGCCACCAAAGCGCACATTGTGCGCCGGGTTGCGGGCGTGGATGGTGAATTCCGGCGGGCAATGGGCAACCAGTTCCAGGATCATGTCGCTGTCGAAGCGCACCCGCTCACTGCCCTCGCGGACATCGGCACCATGCGCCTTCATGATGCGCCGGGCTTCGTCATGCAGCACATCGACGCCGATTTCCCGCAGCACGCGCAGAGAGGCGAGGTGAATTGATTCCAGCTCGTCGTCGGAAACCAGCCGGGTCGGCGTCAGCGGGTTCTTCAACTGCCGAAACGGCGGCTGCTCAAACGCCGTCGATCCGCCCGCACGCTTCCCCGCGCGGCCGCCGCGACGGGCGCGGTCGTTTGCCAGTGCCGGTTCGGCGGGCTGAAGGGCGGCGGTCATGATAGTCCTCGTACGCTGCGGCAATGCGGCGGCATAATGGACCGCCCGCCGTCCGGCCATTGCGGAGGCGGCGACCACTAGGGCGAGGGAAGCGACATGCCCTGGGGGCAGCCGGCGGGATCGCCAGCCTCTTGATCGCGTTCCGGTTGGCGCAAGCGGTTTTCGTTGCCGGTGCTTACCGGGACGGAACCGAAACGCTAAATCCCGCATCATGGACCGGGCGGAACAAAGCAGCGGCGAAATAGGGCAATGGGCGGCGATCACCGGCGTGATCGCCACCGTCTCGGTGTTCGCCATCGCGCAAGGGCTGAGCTATCCGCTGTTGAGCTTCATCCTGCAGCGCCAGGGCGTCTCGCCGGCCATAATCGGCCTGTCGGCGGCAATGACGCCGATCGGCTTCATCGTCTCGTCGCCGCTGGTTCCGGCGCTGGCGCGGCGTTTCGGGGCAGGGCGCACCGCGCTTACTTGCGCGGCACTTTCCGCGCTGGTGCTGGCGCTGATCGGCTGGACCCAAAATGTCTATCTGTGGTTTCCGCTGCGTTTTTTGATCGGCGCCGTCACCAACCCGCTCTACGTGCTGAGCGAAGTCTGGGTGATCGCACTGGCCCCGCCGGCACGCCGCGGCCGCGTCATGGGCATCTATTCGACCATCATTTCGGCGGGCTTTGCGGCGGGGCCGCTGTGCCTGCTTGCGGTCGGCACCGTGGGATGGCCGCCGTTTCTGGTCGGCATCGGCGCATTCCTGTTTTGCGGCGCCTGCCTCGCCTCGGTGCTGGCACGGCTGCCCAAGGTCGACGAGAGTGGGCACCGGGTTTCGGTGCTGGGGTTCGTGCCGCAGGCGTGGCTGCTGTTATCGGCGGTGATCGTGGCCGCCGGTTTCGAACAGGCGGTGCTCGCCTTGCTGCCGGTCTACGGAACACATTATGGCATTGCGGAAGCGCGCATGTCGGCGCTGCTGTCAGTGATGATCGCCGGCAATATCGCTATGCAGGTGCCGCTCGGCCTGTTGGCGGAACGACTGACGGCGCGGCTGGTGCGGTTCATCTGTGTTTCGATGACGGTGCTGGGATGCGCGCTGCTGCCGGTTCTCATCGAGACGCCGCTGATCTGGCCGTGCGTCTTCGTCTGGGGTGCGGTTTCGTACGGTATCTACACCATGTCGATCATCGAGCTCGGTGAGCGGTTCACCGGCTCGGCACTGGTCGCCGGCAATGCCGCCTTCTCTTTGATGTGGGGCATCGGCGGCATAGCCGTGCCGCCGCTGGCGGGCAGCGCCATGGATGTTGTTGGCGCCGGCGGCCTGCCAATGACGCTCGGTGCCATTTGCCTGGCGCTGGCAGTTGTAACGGTCATTCGAAGACGGATGGCGTGAATGCCAGAAAGCCGCCGTTTCTGACGAACGACTTGAATATAAGCGGCCCCATGTCGATCTTGGCTATGCCGCCGCCCGACTCAACCGGAGACCTCATGACCAAATCGAATACCAAGGGCCAGCCGGGTTCGGCGGCCGAAGACCCGTTTCTCTGGCTGGAGGACAGGAGGGGCAAGCAAGCGCTCGACTGGGTGCATCGCCAAAATGCGATCACGGTCGGGGAGCTGCAGGGTGATCCGTCCTATCAGACGTCGTTCGAGACGGCGCTCGACCTGATGACGGCCGAGGATAACATCGCCGTCGGGACCGCTATCAACGGCCATGTCTATAATTTCTGGCAGGACCGGACGAACGTACTCGGCCTCTGGCGGCGCACCACGGTCGCATCCTACAAGACCGACAAGCCGGAATGGCAGACGATCATCGACTTCGACAGCCTGGCGGCGAAAGAGGGAGTGAAATGGGTGTTCAGCGGCGCCAGCCGACTTTATCCTGACTTCAGCCGCTGCCTGCTCAGCCTGTCGCCGGATGGCGGCGATGCCAGCGAGATGCGCGAATTCGATATCGAAAGCAGGTCCTTCGTCGATGGCGGCTTTCGTGCTCCTGCTTCGAAGTCGAGCTTTAGCTGGCTGGACGAGGACACGGTTATCGTTTCCGCCGCCTTCGAGGAGGACGACAAGACCCAGTCCGGTTATCCGCGCGTGGTCAAGCTTTGGCGGCGCGGCACGCCACTGGAAGCGGCGATGCCGATCTTCGAGGCGCTGAAGCAGGATCTTGCCGCCGGCGGGTCCGTCGAATTCGACGGCAACAAGCGTCATGTCTTCCTCGCCCGGACCATCGACTTCTTCGCCTCGCACAGTTTCCTGCGGCTGCCATCGGGCGAAAACAGGCGCATCCCGCTGCCGGACGACGTCACCGATACAGCACTGTTCAAGGGCCAGTTTGTCTTCGGCGTGCGTACGCCATGGACGGCGCCGGACGGCACGCTGTGCAAGCCCGACGGGCTCTATTCACTCGATTTCGAGCGCTGGATCGAAACCGGGCTATTCGGATCCCTCGATACCGTGCTCGAGCCGGCGCACCGTGTCTCGATCGCCGGTATTGCCCGCACGCAGGACCGGCTGTTTATCAATTTGATGGACAATGTGCGCGGCAAGGTCGTCGCCGGCAAGCGCAGCGACAGCGGCTGGGAGTTCAAGCTCGTGCCTTTGCCCGAAAACGGCAATGTCGGCATCAGCCATGCCGAGCATTTCGGTTCCAGCGTCTCCTTCTCCTTCACCGATTTCCTGACGCCGAGCTCGATCATCTGGTCGGACGACAACGCCGCGGGGCTGGCAACGGTGAAGTCGCAGCCGGCGCGTTTCGATGCGTCGTCGCTGGTCTCCGAACAGTTCGAAGCGCGCTCGAAGGATGGCACGACGATCCCGTACTTCGTCGTCAGGAGGCGCGACTTGCATGGACCCGTGCCGACATTGCTTTACGGATATGGCGGCTTCGAAGTGCCGCTGCTGCCCGGCTATGCCGGCGTGCGCGGCAGGCTGTGGCTGGAGAAGGGCAATGCCTATGTGCAGGCCAACATCCGCGGCGGCGGCGAGTTCGGGCCGAACTGGCATCAGGCGGCGCTCAAGGCCAATCGCCAGAATGCCTTCGACGATTTCGCCGCGGTGGCGCAAGATCTGGTCAAACGCGGCATCGCTACGCCCGCCACGCTGGGCATCCAGGGCGGATCGAATGGTGGCTTGCTGACCGGCGTCTCGCTGACCCAGCACCCGGAATTGTTCGGTGCCGTGATCATCGAGGTGCCGCTGCTCGATATGCTGCGCTACACCGAACTGCCGCCCGGCGCGTCATGGATGGCCGAGTATGGCGATCCGGCGAAGCCGGAAGAGGCAGCCTGGCTCGCCGCCTATTCGCCCTACCAGCATGTAGACACGGACGCAGCCTATCCGCCGGTGTTGCTGACGACCTCGACCGCCGACGATCGCGTCCATCCCGGGCATGCGCGCAAAATGGCGGCACGGCTGCAGGCGGCCGGCCACGGCAAGACGCTATTCTTCGAGGAGACCGAGGGCGGCCATGGCGGACGCGGCGATCGGCGGCCGCAAGCAGTCCAGGCGGCGATGAAATATGTCTTCCTGCAGCGGGCCCTGACTGGCACCAATTGACTGGCACCAATTGACCGGCGTCGCTTGAGCGGCACGGCTTGAACTGAGGGCTCGAGGCAGCCTAAGGTACAAGCATGGCTCGGCTGGCGAAATCGGGTTGCGCATTTGGGGTCGCGGTGACGCCGTCGCCGCGCACGCTTCGCGCCGAGCTGTTGCGGCTGTGCGCCCGCATCGGCTATTCGCCGCCCGCTGTCCTCTGACGAATCCGCCCCGGCGCAAAAGCTGCCGGATTGGTTCAAGAGGAAAGATCAGACATGACCTACCAGAATTATTCGCTGAAGCAGCTTCAGCAGATCGATGCCGCGCATCACCTTCATCCGTTCACCGACCACAAAGAGATGCGCGAGACCGGCTCGCGGATCATCACTCGCGCCAACGGGCCGTTCATCTACGATTCCGAAGGGACGGAAATCCTCGACGGCATGGCAGGGCTGTGGTGCGTCAATGTCGGCTATGGCCGCGACGAGCTGGCCGACGCCGCCTACGCCCAGATGAAGGAATTGCCCTACTACAACTCCTTCTTCAAATGCTCGACGCCGACGCCGGTTCTGCTGTCGAAAAAGCTGGCGGAGATCGCGCCAAGGCATATCAACCAGGTGTTCTACGGCTCGTCGGGTTCGGAGGCCAACGACACGGCGCTGCGCCTGGTCCGTCACTATTGGGTGCTGGAAGGCAAACCGGAGAAGAACCGCATCATCTCGCGCAAGATGGGCTATCACGGCTCGACCATCGCCGGCGCCTCGCTCGGCGGCATGGATTTGATGCACAAGCAGCTCGGTGGTGCCGTGCCCAACATCGTCCATGTAATGATGCCCTATGCCTATGAGCTCGCACTGCCCGGCGAAAGCGACCATGATTTCGGCCTGCGCGCGGCAAAAGCGGTCGAGGACGCGATCCTCGAAGCTGGCGCCGACAAGGTGGCCGCCTTCATCGGCGAACCGGTGATGGGGGCAGGCGGGGTGAAGATCCCGCCGATGAGCTATTGGCCGGAAGTGCAGCGCATCTGCCGCAAATACGACGTCCTGCTGATGCTGGACGAGGTCATCACCGGCTACGGCCGCACCGGCGAGTGGTTCGCGGCACAAGCCTTCGATGTCGAGCCCGACACCATCACCACGGCCAAGGCGCTGACCTCTGGCTATCAGCCGCTGTCGGCGCTCCTGGTCGGCGACCGCATCGCGGCGACGCTGGTCGAAAAGGGCGGCGAATTCTATCACGGCTACACCTATGCCGGGCACCCGGTGGCCTGCGCGGTGGCGCTGAAGAACCTCGAGATCATCGAGCGCGAGGGGCTGGTCGAGCGCGTCAGGAACGACACCGGGCCTTACTTCGCCAGAGCTTTGCAGGAACGTCTCGGCGGGCACGATCTGGTCGGCGAGGTGCGCTCGTTCGGGCTGATGGGAGCGATCGAGATCGTCAAGGACAAGGCAACCAAGGAGCGCTTCCTGCCGGCCGGCAACGCGGCGGTGACCGTTCGCGACCACGCAATTGCCCAGGGCATGATGCTACGCGCCACCGGCGACACGATGATCCTGTCGCCGCCGCTGATCTGGACGCGCGAGACGATCGACATGGCTTGCGATCGTATCGCAAAGGCGCTCGATCTGGCCGAAGCAGATCTGCGCAAGCGGTGAACGACCGCCGGGCGCTCCATGTCGGGCGCCCGGCGATCGACCGAGCGCTTGCCAAGCGAGGAAGCGAAACGCAAAAACCGCGCTCCATCGGGAACGCGGCTTTGCCAGATACGCATGGCGCTTCGCCAACAATACACTTGCGAAACTAACGGCGAAACTTGCGGGCTCCGGTACGCGAGACCTGATCCGGAGCGCCGGGCGGATGTCCGCCTCGCAATCCGTTTTAAACGCATATCGTTACTGCAGGGTTAGCAAGAGCTTAAGCAAACCTAAATTTGCCGACTTTCCGCTTTGGGCAGATCGAAAACCTGTGAACTTGGAGCTTACGCCGGGTTACCACGGAGGAAATTAATGATGCCGGAAAAATCGGCACCGGCATTCCCTTGTGCGTTGAACAGCGCATAGAGCTGAGCTGCCTCGGCGCCGAGCGGCGTTGCTGCACCGATGCTCTGTGCGGCCTCCTGCGACAGTTTCAGGTCCTTCAGCATCAGTGCCGCCGCGAAGCCAGGCTTATAGCCATTGTTGGCGGGCGATGTCGGCACCGGGCCGGGCACCGGGCAATAGGTGGTCAGCGACCAGCACTGGCCGGACGAGGTCGAGGCGACGTCGAACAGCGCCTGGTGCGACAGGCCGAGCTTTTCCGCCAGCACGAAGGCCTCGGCAACACCGATCATCGAAATGCCCAAAATCATGTTATTGCAGATCTTCGCCGCCTGTCCGGCGCCGTCGTCGCCGCAATGAACGATGCGGCCGGCCATCGGCTTGAGGATTGGTTCGGCCTTGGCGAAGGCATCCTTCGAACCGCCGGCCATGAAGGTCAGCGTGCCGGCCGCGGCACCGCCCGTGCCGCCGGAGACCGGCGCGTCGATCGACAGCAACCCGTGCTTGGCGGCGATGGCATGGGCCTTTCGAGCCGACTCGACATCGATGGTCGAGGAATCGATGAACAGCGCGCCTTTTTTTGCCTTGGACACTATGTCTGCGTAAACCGTCAGAACATGCTTACCGGCTGGCAGCATGGTGATGACCGCATCGGCGTCTTTCACCGCTGCAACGGCGTTGGCCATGATGACGGCGCCGTGTTCCCTGGCGATGACGAGGTTCTCCGGCACCAGGTCGAACCCGTGCACGGCATACCCGGCCTTGACCAGGTTGGCGGCCATCGGATTGCCCATATTGCCGAGGCCGATGAAGGCGATGGTGGTCATATTGGCGCTCCCGTGGTGTGGGTAGGCAGTAGGCAGTAGGCGGTAGGCAGTAAGCGACCTATTCGGGCGCAAGTTTGTTAATAAGCTGGCGAAGCATTTTCCCAATGCCCTCGGTCGCTAAAAGCACGTGATAAGCTTGATCATGCGTAGCAAGGCCAATGCGTTCAGCGATCTGGAGGTGTGTCTCGAACTCCTTCAGCGATCCCTGGGCAATCCTGAGAAATTGCTGATAGGAGCCTCTGTTGTCTCGGCCGTAACCTTCCGCGATGTTTGCAGGAATAGAGGTTGCTGAGCGGCGGATCTGGCTGGTCAACCCATACAATTCCTCTTTTGGCCATGCCTTGGTCAGGGAGTAGGTGGTGACGGCCAGATCCATCGCTTGCTGCCATACGATAAGATCCTTGTACGAATTGATCTTGCCGGTCATCTTTCTGCCTACTGCCTACTGCCTACTGCCTACTGCCTACTGCCTACTGCCTACTGCCTTACCGCCCGATCAGGGCGCGAGCGATGATGACGCGCATGATCTCGTTGGTGCCTTCGAGGATCTGGTGGACACGCAGGTCGCGCACCAGCTTCTCGATGCCGTAATCGTGCAGATAACCATAGCCGCCGTGCAGCTGCAGGGCGTCGTTGGCGACATTGAAGCCGGTGTCGGTGACGAAGCGCTTCGCCATCGCCGACCATTTTGAGGCATCCGGCGTGTTGCGGTCGAGCTTCGAAGCGGCGGTGTAGAGGAAGACGCGCGCTGCCTGCAATTCGGTTTCCATGTCTGCAAGCTTGAACTGCAGCGCCTGGAACTGGTTGATCTTCGAGCCGAAAGCCTTGCGCTCGGCCGTGTAAGCGAGCGCCTTGTCGAGTGCCGATTGCGCGCCGCCGAGTGAGCAGGCGGCGATGTTCAACCGGCCGCCGTCGAGCCCGGCCATGGCGATGCCGAAGCCGGCGCCTTCTGCAGACAGAAGGTTTTCCGCCGGCACCTTGCAGTCCTCGAAGACGACCTGGCGCGTCGACTGCATGTGCCAGCCCATCTTGTGCTCGTTGGCGCCGAAAGAAAGGCCCGGCGCATCGTTCGGCACGACGAAGGTGGAAATGCCTTTCGGCCCGTCGGCGCCGGTGCGCGCCATGACGACATAGAGGTCGCTGTCGCCGGCACCGGAGATAAACTGCTTGGCGCCGTTCAGCACATAGTCGCCGCCGCTCTTTGCCGCGCGCGTCTTCAGCGCCGCCGCATCCGAGCCCGAGCCGGGCTCGGTCAGGCAATAGCTTGCCAGCCATTCCATTGAGGTCAGCTTCGGCAGGAAGCGCCGGCGCTGTTCGTCGCTGCCGAAGCGGTCGATCATAGATGCCGCCATATTGTGGATAGAGATGAAGGCGGAAAACGCCGGATCGGCCCGCGAAAGCGCCTCGAAGATCAGCACGGCGTCGAGCCGGCCGAGCCCCGAGCCGCCGACATCCTCGCGGACATATATGCCTCCAAGGCCGAGCGGGCCCGTCTCGCGGATCACGTCGGCGGGGAAATACTTGTTGCGATCCCAGTCGAGTGCGTTCGGCGCCACACGGTCGGCGGCGAAGGCCTCGGCCATCTCCTGGATGGCGCGCTGGTCCTCGTTGAGTTCGAACTGGCTGGTGCCAGCATCGACAGCGGCGTCCATGGCGTGCTCCCTGACGTTTCCGGCCTGCTGGCCTGTCGTTTTTGGCTTTGCGCGCCGTTCAATCTAGACCAATGATGCCGCCGCGCAACCCGACCCGTCTGCGCAGCCGCTGTGCGCGAATGCGCTTTGGAGCAAAGTGTGACGACAAAATTCGACGAACTGCTTGGATGCTTCCATGCCTATCTCCCGACGTTCGATGCTGCGCTGGTGCGCGACGCCGTGGCCCGGATCGGCTGGGATATGCCAAGCCGGCCGCTCGAACCGCATGCACTGCCTTGTCTCGTCCAGCTCGACCGTATCGTCGAACTCGCTCCCGTTGCGGCCAAGCCGCTGGCGCGGCTGGTTGCGGCGCGTCGCGGCGATCTGCGCTGGGGCCAGACCTATGGGGAAGCGGATTTCGGCAAGGTTTTCATCGACAATTACGGCTGGCTTGAGGTGTTCGGTACGCGCGGCTATTTCGTCAATGAAGAGGTCGCGGCCGGCCTGCTGATCCTTGGACCCGACATCGTCTACCCCGACCACCACCATGTCGCGGAGGAGATCTACATCCCGCTGACCGGCGGCACCGAATGGCGCATGGGCGATGGCGGTTTTCGCCTTCGAGCGCCGGGCGAGGTGATCCACCATGCCTCTGGCGTCAGCCACGCCATGCGCACCGGCAAGGAGCCGCTGCTGGCGCTCTATCTCTGGCGCGGCGGGCCACTGGCAGCCAAGTCGACGATCACCGGAACTGTTGCGCAGGGCAGGGACTGATATGGCCAAGGCGATCATGCTGCAGGGCACGGGTTCGGATGTCGGCAAGACGGTGCTCGTTGCCGGTCTGTGCCGCGCGGCCAGGAACCGTGGGCTGAAAGTGCGGCCGTTCAAGCCGCAGAACATGTCGAACAACGCCGCTGTCGCCGATATTCCAGGCGTTTCAGGCGGCGGTGAGATCGGCCGCGCCCAATGGCTGCAGGCGATCGCCTGCGGCGTGCCGCCGACCATCCACATGAACCCGGTGCTCCTCAAGCCGCAGACCGATGTCGGCGCTCAAGTCGTGGTGCAGGGCAAGGTGTTCGGCGAGGCGCGGGCGCGCGACTATCAGGCGCTGAAGGGCCGGCTGATGGATGCGGTGCTGGACTCCTGGGCGACGGTCGGCGAGGGCGCGGACCTGGTCATTGTCGAGGGCGCGGGATCGCCGGCCGAGATCAACCTCAGGAGCCGCGACATTGCCAATATGGGCTTTGCGACGCGCGCCGGCGTGCCGGTGATCCTGGTCGGCGATATCGATCGCGGCGGCGTCATCGCCTCGGTCGCCGGCACCCACCTGATCCTGCCGGACGAGGACCGGCGCATGATCGTCGGCTATCTCATCAACAAGTTCCGCGGCGATGTCTCGCTGTTCGACGATGGCATCGAGGCGATCGAAAAATTCACCGGCTGGCGCTGCTTTGGCGTGGTGCCGTGGCTGAAGGCGGCGGCGCGGCTGCCGTCGGAAGACTCCGTCGTGCTCGAACGGCTGACGTCCGGCGAGAAGCGCGCGCTGAAGATCGCCGTGCCGGTGCTCTCGCGCATCGCCAATTTCGACGACCTCGACCCGCTCAAGGCCGAACCGCAGGTCGAGGTGGTGTTCGTGCCGCCTGGCCAGCGCCTGCCGCAGGATGCAGGGCTGGTGGTCATTCCCGGCTCGAAGTCGACGATCGGCGATCTCCTGAAATTCCGCGAGAACGGCTGGGACCGCGACCTTGCCGCGCACAGGAAACGCGGTGGCCATATCGTCGGCATCTGCGGCGGCTTCCAGATGCTCGGCCATGTCGTGCGCGATCCCGATGGTATCGAGGGCAGCGTTACCGAGGCGCAAGGCCTCGGGCTGCTCGACGTCGAAACGGTGATGGAGCCGGAAAAGACGGTGCGCAACGTCAGCGCGCGCTCGGTGCAATTCGATCTGCCGCTCGAGGCCTACGAGATCCATCTCGGCCGCACCACCGGTCCGGACACGCTGCGGCCGTCCGCCGTTATCAACGGCGTCGATGACGGCGCTATCTCGGCCGACGGCAAGGTGCTGGGCACCTATATGCACGGGCTGTTTTCCGCCGATGCCTTCCGGGCGAAATTCCTCGAAAGCCTCGGCGTCAAGGGCGGCGGCATCGACTACGGCGCCGAGGTCGAACGGGCACTGGACGAGATCGCCGCCGAGCTGGAAACCCACCTCGACTGCGACGCGATTTTTGGGCTGGCGCGTTAGCTGGCGGGCTCGTCAGCCTTCGGCCAGTAGGTGCCGAACGACCAGAGATTGCCTTCCGGATCGCGGCAGATGAATTCACGGCTGCCATAGTCGCGGTCGGTGAGTTCTTCCAGAATCTCGGCGCCGGCGGTCTTTGCCCGCGCGTATGCCGCATCTGCGTCAGCGACCGCAACGTAGATCGACTTGCCGCCGCCCGAACCGGGCGCGCCGACCATCTTGCCATAGGCATCGTCGCGCGCCGTGCCGAGCATGATGATCGAGGAGCCGAAAGCGAGTTCGGCATGGTGCACCACGTCGCCTTCGCCATAGCGGGCGCGAACGCTAAAGCCGAAGGCCTCGCACAGCCAATCGATCATCCTGCCGGCATTCCTGTAGCGCAGCGCCGGGTAAAGCCGCGGTGGTTCGGTGATGTTCGGCATGACTGATCTCCTTCAGCGGGTTGGTCGATCAACCCAGTCTGGGCGAAGGCTGGTTGCGCGTCTTGAAGAAATGTTACCTCGCGGCGACAGTGGTCGGCGTGACGCCTGCGAGGTCGCGGAACTCGCGCACCAGATGCGCCTGGTCGGCATAGCCGCAGTCGGCGGCGATGTCGGCCCAATCACTGTTGGTCTGTCTCGACAGGCCAAGCGCATGGTTGAAACGGACGATGCGCGACAGCGTTTTTGGGCCGGTACCGACTGCGTCCGAAAATTTTCCGGTAAGATGCTTGCGACTCCAGCCAAGCTTTTCGGCCAGCGTCGAGATGCGGGTCCGCCCACGCGTCGAGATGATCGTCTCATAGGCCCAGACCATTTCGGCCTGAGTGCGGTCTGCGCTTACCAACCGATCGCCGACGAAGGCCTCGGCGATGGCAAAGCGTGAGCTCCAATCCGGCGCATTGCCAAGCCTTTCGCGAAGCGCGATGCCTTCGACGCCGAGCACGTCATCCAGGCCGACCATGCGGTCGGTCAGTTCGCTCATCGGGCGGCCGAAGAAGCGACGAGCGCCGAGCGGAGTGAAATTGATCTGCACACAGCAGGCGCCGCCGAAGGATTCGATCACCACCGGCCCGGCATAAAGGCCGGCGGCAAAACTGGCGAAGCGGTCATTGTCGCTGGGGTTCCTGCCGAGCCCGATGGCAAAGGGTTCGGCAAAGCTGATGACCAGCGGCACGGTCAGCGAGGCATATTCGATCGCGCGGAAATGGCTTGGCATGGTTTCGCGAAAGCCGCACATGTCAGTGACGGCGCCCTGAAGCCGATGGCTCGGCGCGCGCCGCACCATCTCGAACTGATCGAGCTCCGGGCTGTCGTGGCGGCCGCCGTCTTCGCTGGTGGGCATTGTGCTTTCCCTGGTCCAGGAATTCTAACAGACCATCCTGCAGAATCAAAAGCGCCCGGCTTTTGGCCGGGCGCTCCGAGTTGCCTGAGATTCCGAATTGTCTGGACGTGTTTAAGCGCCGCGCATCAGACAGCCGGCGGCCAGCACGATGTAGGCGATGACGACAATCCACACAGAAGCCAAAGGGATAAACGCAAGAACGCCAAGCGCGGCGAGAACGCCGATGATGGCGATGACAAGGGATATGATAAAAATAAGCTGGGTAGGTGCACTGAGATTCATGTCCGTCCCTCCTCAACATGATTCGTACAGCGGCATAGTATCAGTCGCACGGTCACACACCAATGAGCGCAGCGGCTTGCCGGATTGGCCGGCAGCTTTCCAGCGAGAAAACATGCGGCTCCAGCACGCGCACCCCCGTTTGCGCCAGGCCGATTCCGCGCTACCTTCCGAACGAATCGGAAGGGGCTGATGGCGATGGGATTGCTGGACCAGATACGCTCGATTTTCGACGGCGACCCCGGCGTGCGCAAGGTGGCGGACGATCCGGTGCTGTCGGCGGAGCTACTGATGCTGTTCCGCATGATCCTGGCCGATGGTTCGGTCAGCGAAAGCGAAATGACCGCCTTCAGGCGTATCTGCCGGGACGCCTTCGGCATTCCCGAAACCAGCGTCGACAGCGTCATCGAATACCTCAACGAATTCGGCTACGAGACCAACGGCTCGCAGGCCATCGCGCAGTTCCGCGACCTCGATGTCGAACGGCGCAAGCTGCTCGCCCGCCATATGGCCGAGATCGCCAAGGCCGATTCGCAACTTGCCGGGAGCGAGATGCAGCTGTTGCGCCGCACCCTCGACCTGCTTGAAATCAGCCCTGCCGATGTGGTGAAGCCGCAAGGCTAACGGTCGCAGCTCACCCCTGTTCCTGCAGCCGTTTCGCGATCGCCCGATGCAAATCGGGAGCGGCGGCGACCAACGCCTTGGCGGCTGCGGATTGCGGGTGGTCGAGCACTTCGCTCGTCCTGCCGCGCTCGACGATCTTGCCGTCATGCATCACCATCACTTCGTCGGTGATGGCGCGGGCGACGGTCAGATCATGGGTGATGAACAGATAGGCGATGCCGAGCTTCTGGTTGAGCTCGGCGAAGAGGTCGAGGATCTGGGCGCGGATCGAGACATCGAGTGCCGAGACCGGCTCGTCGGCGACGACCAGCTTCGGCCGCGTGATGATGGCGCGGGCGATCGACAGGCGCTGACGCTGGCCACCCGAAAACTCATGCGGATACTTGTCCATGTCGCCTGGTGAGAGGCCGACCTCGTGCAGCGCATGCGCCACCATCTCGCGCCGTGCGGCGGGCGCCGGCTTCTTCTCCAGCACATGCAGGGGCTCTGCCACCAATCTTTCGACCTTCTGGCGTGGGTCGAAGGAGCCATACGGGTCCTGGAATACGACCTGCATGTCGCGCCGCGCCGGCTTGAGCTCCGCCTCGCTCTTGCCGGTGAGGGTGTCGCCGCGGAAGCGGATCGTACCGGTCGTCGGCTTGTCCAGTGCCAGGATCATGCGGGCAAGCGTCGACTTGCCACAGCCGGAACGCCCGACCAGTGCCACCGACCGGCCGGGCGCCATCGCGAAGGAGACATCGTCGACGGCGCGGATTGGAGCCGCGCGTTTCAACAGGGATGTGCGCCGTCCCGGATAATCCCGCGTTACGTTCTCTACCTGAAGCAGCGGTTTGGCCGATCCGCTGTCATGTGTGCGGGCCCGCGCCGGCACATGCATCGAGGCCTGCGCCAGCTGTCGCGTGTAGGGATGAAGTTGTTCCGACAGCGTGCGCGCGGTATCGCCGGCCTCCATCACCTCGCCATGGCGCAGGATGGTGATGCGGTCCGCCATCTCGGTCACCACTGCGAGGTCATGCGAGATCAGCAGCAGGCCCATGCGGTTTTCCGCTACGAGATCTCGCAGCAGGTCGAGGATCTGCGCCTGCAGCACCACGTCGAGCGCGGTCGTCGGCTCGTCGGCAATCAGCAGCTTGGGCTTCAGCGCACAGGCGATGGCGATGACGACGCGCTGGCGCTGGCCGCCGGAGAGTTCGTGCGGATAACGCGAGAGCGGGAATTGTGCTGCCGGCAGGCCGACCCGGTCCAGCATTTTTCGCGCCCGTTCCTCGGCGTCGGCGCGGCTCGCCCTGGTGTGCCAGCGAATACCCTCGGCGACCTGCTCGCCGATCGTTTTGACCGGATTGAGCGCCGTCATTGGCTCCTGGAACACCATGCCGATGTCGTCGCCGCGCAGCGCGCACATCTGGTCCTCGCTGGCGGCAAGGATGTCGACGCCGTCGAAGTTGATGCGTCCGCTGGCGCGCGCCGCCCAGGGCAGAAGCTGCATCACCGTGAGCGCTGTCATCGACTTGCCGGAGCCGGATTCGCCAACCAGCCCCATCACTTCGCCCGGCGCGACGGAAAGTTCGATGTCTCTGAGGATACGGGTGCTGCCGATGGTCAGCGACAGCTTCTCGATTTCGAGCAGGCTCATCGCTGCCGCCGCGATTTCGGATCGAGAATGTCGGCAATGCCGTCGCCAAGCAGGTTCAGGCCAAGCACGGTGACGACGATCGCCATGCCTGGAAAGATCGCCATCCAAGGCGCCACCACCATGCGGGTCTGGGCATCGAACAGCATGCGGCCCCAGCTCGGCATTGGCGGCTGGGTGCCCAGCCCGACATAGGAAAGCCCGGCTTCGGCCAGTATGCCCATCGCGAACTGGATGGTGCCTTGCACCAGCAGCAGCGTGGCGATGTTGGGCAGCACATGTTCGATGCTGATCAGCGTCCTGCTCTTGCCGGCGGCGCGGGCGGCGAGGATGAATTCGCGCGGCCAGATCGCCAAGGCGCCGGCCCGGGCGACGCGCGCGAACACCGGGATGTTGAAGATGCCAATGGCAATGATGGCGTTGAACGCGCCCGGCCCGAAGATGGCGGTGATCATAATTGCCGAAAGCAGCGCCGGAAAGGCGAAGACCAAATCGTTCAACCGCATCAGCACGTCGTCGGCGAAGCCGCCGCGCGCCGCGGCAAAGGCGCCGAGCGGTACGCCGACGCCCATGCCGATGCCGACCGCCACCAGCGCCACGGCAATCGAGTTGCGGGCGCCAACCATGATCATCGACAGGATGTCGCGACCGAAATGGTCGGTGCCGAACCAGTGCGCCAGCGACGGCGCCTGGGTCTTGTCGGAAATGACCAGATTGGTGACATCGTAAGGCGTCCAGAAGAACGACAGGATCGCGACCGCCGCCACCAGTGCGGTGATGAAGAAGCCGGCGAGGAACGAACGGTTTCGAAACGCCTTGGCCAGGATGCCGGCAAGGTTCTCGTCGGGGATGTCGATGTGCAGCGTCATTGCCGGCCTCTCAGGCGCGGATCGACCACCGCATAGGAGAGATCGACAACGAAATTGACGATGATGACCGCGGCGACCAGCAACATGACGACGCTCTCAACCACGATCAGGTCACGCTGATTGATCGCCTGGAACACCAGCCGGCCGAGGCCGGGCAAGTAGAAGACGTTCTCGATGATGATGGTGCCGGCAAGCAGGAAAGCGAATTGCAGGCCTAGAATGGTGACCACCGGGATCATGGCGTTGCGCAGCGCATGCCGCCACAAGACAAGGCGATAGGGCAGGCCCTTGGCGCGGGCGGTTCGGATGTAGTCCTCGTTCAGCACTTCGATCAGCGCCGAGCGGGTGACCCGGGCGAGGATCGCCGCCTGTGGCAGAGCGAGGGCGACCGCCGGCAGAAGTAGCGATTTCAGTGCCGGCCAGACGCCGGCGCTCCAGCCGGGAAAGCCGCCGCCCGGCACCAGCCGCAGCCAGACGGCGAACAGATAAATCAGCATCAGCGCAAACCAGAAATTGGGCACGGCGACGCCAAGCTGGGCGGCACCCATCGCGATCGTGTCGCCGGCCCGGCCGCGCCGGCTGGCGGAAAACAGTCCGACCGGAATGGCAATGACGGTGGACAGCGCCAGCGCCATCAGTGCCAGCGGCAGCGAGACGACGAGGCGCTCACGGACCAGATCGATGACCGGCACCGAATAGGTGTAGGAACGGCCGAAATCGAGGCTCAGCAAGCCGCCGGCCCAATGCAGATAGCGCAGCACGACGGGAGCGTTGAGACCCATCTGGTTGCGCAGCAATTCGATCTGGTCGGCACTGGCGTTCAGGCCAAGCATCAGCCGCGCCGGGTCGCCGGGAATGATCTCCAGCACGGCAAAGACCACTATCGAGGCCAGAACCAGCGTGACGACGGCGATGGCGAGCCGCTTGAGGAGGTAGGCGGTCATGGACGTTGAGGAACCGCTGTGTTGGCGAACGCAAAAACCGGGCGAAGCTTGCGTTCCCGCCCACCCTCTGTGCCGGACATCTCCCCCTCAAGCGGGGAGATTGAGCCCTCTTCGCTAACCACTGGCGTTGCAAGGACAGAGCCAGCGTGGAAACGGCCAGTCTCCCCGCTTGAGGGGGAGATGTCCGGCACAGAGAGGGGTGTGACGGAGTGCAACTTTCGCCCCTTCTGTCAGCGCCTCAATCCGTCCACTTCACCTTGGTCAGGTCGTTGGCCTGGATCGGGGCGTTTTCCCACAGGCCCTGCAGTTTGGCGTCCCAGACGCCGACCTTCGGCAATTCGTACAGGAAGCCGACCACGGCGTCATCTGCCAGGACCTTCTGCGCCTCGCCGAGCAGCGTCGTGCGCTTGGCCTCATCGGAGGTAAGGTTCAGCTCCTCGATGATCTTGTCGAAGGCCGGATTGTCGTAATTGAAGTAATAGTCCTTACGCGAATAGATATCGATGTCGTTGGGCTCGGTATGGGAAACGATGGTCAGGTCGTAATCCTTCTTGGTGAAGACCTGGTCCAGCCATTGCGCCCATTCAACCGGTATGATCTCGAGATCGATGCCGATTTCGCGAAGCTCGGAGGCGATGATCTCGCCACCGAGCCGCGCGTAGGAGGGCGGCGGCAGCTTGAGCGTCGCCTTGAAGCCATTCTCCAAGCCGGCTTCCTTCAGCAATTCCTTGGCCTTGTCCACATTGTGAGGATAGAGGCCGGTGAGGTCGACATAGGCTTTGCTGGCGGGCGACATGTGCGAGCCGATCGGCACGCCGAGGCCGGCCGAGGCGCCGTCGATGATCGCCTTGCGATCGAGCGCAAAGGAAATCGCCTGCCTGACCTGCAGCTTGTCGAAGGGCGGCTTCTTGTTGTTGATCGACAGGATGGTTTCACCCTCGGTCGAGCCGATCACCACCTTGAAGCGTGGGTCGTCCTTGACCTGGGCGACGCTGTCGGGGTCGAAGAACGGAAAGGCCTGAACGTCGCCGGAAAGCAGCGCCGGAACGGCGGCGGCGGCATCCGGAATGATGCGGAACTCGGCCTTGTCGAGGAATACCGGGGCGCCCCAGTAATTGTCCGACTTGACCAGCGTGATCGATGAGCCCTTGGCCCAGTTCTGGAACTTGAATGGGCCGGTGCCAACAGGCTTTTCCTTGTTGGTGTCGGCTGTCTCAGGCGCCACGATAACCGCGTCGCCCCAGCCCATATTGTAGAGGAACGAGCCTTGCGGGTTCTTCAGCGTGACCTTCACCGTCGCGGGATCGACAACCTCGACCTTGTCGATGGCGGCAAACAGGCCCTTTTGCGCGTTGACGGAATTGTCGGCGCGGGCACGGTCGAGCGAGAATTTCACGTCGTCGGCGTTGCAGTCGGTGCCGTCATGGAATTTCACGCCGGTATGCAGCTTGAAAATGTAGACCTTGCCGTCGTCGGAAATGCTCCAGCTTTCCGCGAGATCGGGCAGCACTTCGCCGTTCGGGCCGATGCGGGTCAGGCCCTCGAAGACATTGGCATAGAGTACCTCGTCGATTGCCGCGGCGGCACCCGCGGTCGGGTCGAGATGCGGGGGTTCGAGCGTAATGCCGATGACCAGGTCGGTGCGCGCGGCCATCGCCGAGGTTCCGGCGGCCAACGCCAGCGCCGCGGCGGCCAGAATGGTTTTCCACAATTTCATCGTGCAACTCCCCATGTCTAAAACACGTGCTCAAACCCGGCCGGATAGAAGCGTGAATTCGCCGCCGAGTAAATTGCGTTTCGTCCCGTCGGCGGTCGCCGGGAGGAATGTTTTTTCGCCCAAGGCCGGATCATCGCGGGCCGGCGTCCCTCAGCAGAACGTCGAGGCCGATCGCCATCACCTTTGCCGAGTCCAGCATATCGGCAATGCCGACCCATTCATCGGGCCGGTGGGCGAGATCGAGGATGCCCGGGCCATAGGCGATGCAGTCATAGATGTGGCCGATACGGGCGATGTGCTTCTGGTCGTAAGTGCCGGGCGAAATCACGTAATCCGGTTCGCGGTCGAATATCTCCATGATGCCTTGCGCGACCGCCTTAACCACCGGCGCGTCGCGCTCGGTCATCAGCGGCAGCACCTCCATCAGATCGCGGATTTCGTAGTCGAACTTTTTGCGCTCGCGCTTCAGCCGTTCGAGGATATCGGTCACCTCGCTCTTGACCGTAGCGAGATCCTCTTCGAGCAGGAAGCGGCGGTCGATGGTCAGCCGGCAGGAATCGGGCACGTTGGGCGAGGGCAGGCCGGGCCGGAAATCCTCCGTCTGGCCGCCATGGACCGAGTTGATGTTCATGGTTGAGCGTTTTGCGCCTTCGGGCACGACCGGCATGCACGTCATCTTGCGGTCGAGCGCCGGAAACAATTCGTCCTCGAAGGCGCGCAGCACGGCGCCCATATGGCGCACCGCATTGTCGCCGAGGAACGGCATCGAGCCGTGCGCGATCTCGCCCCTGGTCTCGATCTCCGCCCACCAGACGCCGCGATGGCCAAGGCAGATGCGATCCTTGTTGAGCGGTTCGGGAATGATGACGTGGTCGACCTTCGGCCTGGAGAAATAGCCGAGCTTGGCCAGATGCGCGACGCCGCCAAAGCCGCCGGACTCCTCGTCGACCGTGCCTGAAATCTCGATGGCGCCGGGAAAATCGGGAAAGACCTCCATGAAGGCTTCAGCGGCGATGATCGAGGCGGCAAGCCCGCCTTTCATGTCGCAAGCGCCGCGGCCATAGACCTTGCCATCCCTGACGATGCCGGCGAATGGATCGAGACTCCAGCCGTCGCCGGGCTCGACGACGTCGATATGCGAATTGAAGTGCACGCAAGCACCCGGCGCCCGGCCATCGAAGCGGGCGACGACATTGACGCGCGGGTAATGGTCAGTGTCGCCAGGCGTGCCCTCGGCACGGATGAATTCCGTCTCAAAACCACGCTTCTTCAGCCGCGCGCCGATATATTCGGCACATGGCCGATAGGCTTCGCCGGGCGGATTGATGGTCGGAAAGCGGATCAGATCCGCAGCCAGTGCAACCAGATCATCGGCTCGGTCATCGATAGCCTTGAGGAGCCGTTCGTTCGGTTCGTTCATTCGGCGAATTGAGCAGCGGATGAGGGGGTTTTGCAAGCCCGATGGCGAATTGCCAGGCGATTGCGTGTCGTTACGGCAACTATTGCGGGAAATCGTTCAAATTCGCTGCTTGGGATTGGTGAAATCGTCAGGGAGTAAGTGTTAGCTCGCTGGCTTGCCATCAAAACGCTGGGGAACAGCGTGAGGGCAGGCAGGCAAGGGGCATCAAAGGGGTTTGATTGCATGAAAAACACTGTTCTCATGGCAGCGGCATTAGTAGCGATGCTGTTCGGTTCGTCGTTCGAGAGTCGTGCGGCCAGCCTGGTCGCGAACATCGATATTTCCTCACAGACGATGACGGTAAGATATGGGCTGTCGTATTACCGGTGGAGCGTTTCCACCGCCCGCAAAGGCTACATCACGCCACGCGGCAGCTATCGTCCACAGCGGACGGCCCGGATGTGGTATTCGCGCAAATACGACATGTCGCCGATGCCCTATTCGGTGTTCTTCCGCGGCGGCTATGCCATCCACGGCACCGGCGCGATCCGGCAATTGGGGCGCCCGGCATCGCATGGCTGTGTGCGCCTTCACCCCAGCAACGCGGCCGCATTCTATTCGATGGTGCGCAAAGCCGGCTTCGGCAATACGCGGATCCTCGTGACGAATTAGGGTCTGCTCCCCGGCCCGCAACAAAAAACCCGCCGGAGCGGCGGGTTCGTCGGAGCCAAATAGCACCATAACTAAATTTGTAGCATAGCTGCCGGCACAAAGCAAGAACAAAATACGTCAGTAGCGGAAAACGCTTGCTATGGTTTCCGCTCAAGCGGCTTTGTCGCGCATTGTCACCGGCCGACGCTTTTTGCGCTTGCTGATCTCCCAGCGCTTGTGGAACCACATCCACTGGCCGGGGTCTTCGCGCACCCAGCGCTCGACGACGTCGTTGAGAAGCTGGGTAGTGGCGGGGACGTCGACACTGCCGCCGGCGGTGCGCGGCAAGGTGAGCTTGTCCTCGATCTCGAGCCGGAAACGATTGTTCGGCAAGCGCACGCAGCGCGCCGGGTAGACATCGCAATCGTAGTGCCGCGCCAGGGTGCCGAGGACCCGGTTGCTCTCGCAGGGGCGGCCGAAGAATGTCGTCTCGAGCCCGCCGGTGAATTTCTGGTCGACTAGCACGCCGATATTGCCGCCCTTCTCCAGGACGGCCGCAAGCGCGAACGAGGCACCGGTCGAAGACGGCAGCAGCGATCCCATGCTCGAGCGGCGGGTCGAGAGGATGTAGTCGGCGAGGTAAGGGTTGTTGGGCGGGCGAAACAGCGCCGTGATATTCATGCCGAAAGTCGCCGCCGCCACCGGCAGCAGTTCGAAATTGCCGAGATGCCCGGTGAAGACGATATGCGGCTTGTCCTCGCCCGCGATGCGCACGAAATGCTCCACGCCCTTGACCTCGACGCGGCCTGGCTTCGTCGCAGTGGGATCGTAGTCGAACAAAGCATCGAGAAAAATGTATTCGGCGGCCAGGCGGGCCATGTTGCCCCACATGTCGGAAGCGATCGCTTCGATCTCGGCATCGCTTTTTTCCGGATAGGCCTGGCGCAGATTGTCGACCGCAACCTGATGGCGCGCCACCCAAGGGCCGATGCGGCGGGCGGCGCGGTCGGCAAAATTGAGCGCGCTGTCGGGCGGCAGCAGGCGCAGCGCGGAGATGATGATCATCGCGACCCGCGCGACCAGCCAGTAATTGAACTGGCGAAGCCGCCTGCCATAGCGGAATCCCAGGTCCCTGCGGATCTTCTTGAAGGCGTTGCCGATCATTCTCAGCCGACGCGCAGGATGATCTTGCCGAAGACGTCGCGGCCTTCCATGCGTTTCAGCGCCGCATCGATGCCGTCGAAGCCGACCTCGGTGTCGATCACCGGCGCGACCAGGCCCGCCGCCATCTTCTGCATGGCGTCGGCCATGTTTTCCATGCGGCAGCCGAACGAGCCTAGCAGCTTCAGCTGCTGCTGGAACAACTGCATCAAATTGATCTGCGTCGACACGCCCGAGGTCGAGCCGCAGGTGACCAGCCGACCGCCGCGTTTGAGGCACAGCATCGAGGCGGCAAAGGTGTCGGCGCCGACATGCTCGAACACCACGTCGACGCCCTTCTTCTTGGTCAGCTTGCGCACGACGCCTTCGAAGCGGTCGTCGCGGTAATTGATGACGTGGTCGGCGCCGAGCGCCTTGGCCTTGTCGATCTTGTCGTTCGAGCCGACGGTGGTGATGACCGTGCAGCCCATCTTCTTGGCCAGCTGAATCGCGGCGGAGCCGATGCCGGAGCCGCCGGCATGGACCAGTATCGTCTCGCCGGACTGCAGCCGGGCATTGTCGAACAGCATGTGCTCGACCGTGCCGAAGGTGACAGGCGCCACCGCCGCGCCGATTTCGCTCACGCCGGGCGGAACTGGGACCAGAAGGCGCGCCGGCAGGTTGATCTTTTCCTGCGCAAAGCCGTCGAGATGGAAGCCGTGCACGCCCGAAACATGCTCGCAGAGATTGTCGCGGCCTTCGCGGCAGGCGCGGCAAAGCCCGCAGGTGCGGGCGCCATAGATCGAGACCAATTGCCCGGGCACAAGGCTGGAAACGCCGGGGCCGACCGCCTCGACCTCGCCCGAGGCCTCGGCGCCGACGACCAGCGGCAGCTTGCGCTTGGCAAAAGCCATGCCGCGCCAGCCCCAGACGTCGATGTGGTTCAGCGCCACGGCCTTGATGCGCAGCGTCACCTCGCCTAGCGCAGGTTGCGGCGGGGGCGGCAGGTCCACCGTTTCAAGGCGGCGGTCCTCGATAAGTTGCAATGCGCGCATGGTGCCTGTCGGTTCAGTCTGGCTGAAAAAGGTCGCTTAGACCGGTTCCCGCGCCATGACAAGGCAGGTGTTCTGGCCGCCGAAGCCGAAGGAGTTCGACAGGACCGTGCCGACCTCGGCGTTGCGCTTGGTGTTCGGCACCACGTCGAGGACGATCGCCGGGTCGGGATTGTCGTAGTTGATGGTCGGCGGAATGACGCTTTCGCGCATCGTCATCAGCGAAAATGCTGCCTCGACAGCACCGGCAGCCGATAGGGTATGGCCGATCATCGACTTGTTCGACGAGACCGGCATTGACGAGATCCGCTCGCCGAACACCGTCGACAGCGACAAATGCTCCATCTTGTCGTTTTCGGGCGTCGAGGTGCCATGGGCGTTGACATAATCGATCCCGTCCTCGCTCAAGCCGGCATCGGCAAGAGCGGCGCGCACCGCCGCGATCGCCGGCGAACCGTCCGGCTTAGAGCGGGTGCGATGGAAGTCGTCGGCCTTTTCGCCGCAGCCGCGCAATATGCCGAGAACGGTGGCGCCGCGGGCAAGTGCTGCCTCCAGCGATTCCAGCACAAGGGCGCCCGAGCCTTCGGCGAGCACGAAGCCGTCGCGATCCTTGGAGAAGGGTTTTGAGGCCTTTTCAGGGATGTCGTTATGGGTGGAGAGCGCCGATAGAAGCGAGAAGCGGATCAGCGCCTCGGCGGTCGCCGAGCCGTCGGCGCCGATCGACAGCGCCCTGTCGCATTCGCCGCGGCGGATCGCCTCGACGCCGAGCTGGATCGAGGTGGCGCCCGAAGCGCACGCGGTCGACAGCGTAATCGGCAGGCCGCGCGTGCCGAAACGGTCGGCAAGCCGGTCGGCAATCGAGCCGAACTGGGTGGTCTCGAAGATGTCGAGTTCTCTGAGGCCGCGCGCTACCCGCAGCAGCCTTTCGGCGCCGGAATCGTGCCTGTCTGAATTATTGGGCTTGTCGGAATTGTAGAGCGAAAAGCGCTCGCTCCAGTCGAGCTCGACCGGCGGCGAAGCGAGGAACAGCGGTCCGCCGAAATCGCCGGCATCGAGGCCCGCCTCCGACATCGCTTCCTGGGCGGCGGTTTCGGCAAGCTCATAGGTGAGGAGACTGGCGCCCTTGGAGCTCGACGGCAGGAAGTCGACCATGCCGGAGATGCGGGTGTTGAGATGATCGACCGGGAAGCGGGTGATCGGATGGATGCCGGATTTGCCCGATGTCAGCGCCGCCCAATTGTCGGCCTTGCCGACACCGAGCGACGTCACCACGCCGATGCCGGTGACCGCGACGATCGGCCTGCCCATATGGTCGTTCAGATTGGCCATTTGTTGTCCAAAAACCTGTTTCTCTTGGAGCGTCGCATCGCCCGAAAACCGCGTCACACTTTTCGGTCCGATGCTCTAGGCGGCTTTGATCAGCGCCATACCCTCGAATTGGTGATAGCCGATCGCCGTTGCAAGGACGGTCTTCGGGACACCGGCAAACGGTTTTTCGACTGTGGCGTCGAACACAGGGTAGGCGGCCTTGCGGTCGACAGCCAGTACCGCCAGCGCAACGGCAAAGGGGAACTGCGCTTCCTTCATGTGGCCGGTCAGCGTCGAAAAGCCGCGTGCGGCGATCGCCGGATTGGCGTCGAGCGCCGATTTCTCGGCGGCGGTCGCGGCATGGGCGCCCGAAGCGCCGGAGATCGCGAGCAGCTCGCCATTCGGCAATGCGGCCTGCTTCAGCAGCGCGGCGATCTCACCGTCGAGTTCGCCCCGCCGGCGCTTGGCACGGCCGGACAGGATCGGGCCGAGTTCCGCATAGATCTTCCGGCCACGGCTTTCCGCATGCTCGCGCTGCTCCAGAACGAGAAACGCGCCGCCGGATCCGGTCACCACGCCGCCGCCCTCGGCACCTTGCCTTTGCCAGACCGGCGTCCACGGACCGCGATGCAGGTAGCCGGCCAGTTCATAGCCGAGCAGCATGTCGGAGTGTTCGGTCTGGAAAGCGCCGCCGACCAGTATATGCGTCGACTGGCCGGAGCGGATGCGCGCGGCCGCCGTCTCGACAGCGGCAACGCCGGCACCTTCCTCGCCCATGAAGGTGCGCGATGATCCCGTCACCTTATGGACGATCGAGATGTTGCCGGCGAGCAGGTTGGAGAGCTGTGCCAGAAACAGCGTCGGGCGCAATTCCGTGGTAAGCTTCTCGTTGAGCAGCACGTCGCGGTCATTGCGGCTTTCCGATGCCGCGAGAATGGCCGCGTCGACCGCCTCGTCGCGCTCGCCGCCGCCGGCGGCCACCACCATGTCCATGGTCGCGCAGAGTTCGTCATTGCCCTTGATGCCGGCATCGTCGAGCGCAAGGCCGGCCGCATAGGTGCCGAGCCTCTGCCAGGTCTCCATCTGCCGCTGGTCGCCACGCTTGGCGATCTGCAGGTTCCAGTCGATCTCCGGCAGCGGGTGGACCGTATAGGGCGAGAAGCGCGAGGCCTCCAGAACCGGTTCAAGGCGCGGCTGGACGAGCTTTTGCCAATGCGCATCCGGACCCTCGCCCAGTGACGAGACAAGGCCGATGCCTGATATGACGACGTCGCGGGGGTTCATGGGCGGCTGTTGTGGGTGAGGGCGCGTCAAGCGCAGTGCTTAGATGGCGTTCTTGGCGGCGACGAGCGCGTCGATCTTGGCGCACAGGTTCTTCATGACGAAATAGTCGTCGGTCGAGGCCTTGCCGTCATTGACCTCCTGCGTCCACTTTTCCAATGGCACCTTGATGCCGAATTCCTTGTCAATGGCAAAGACGATGTCGAGGAAGTCGAGGCTGTCGATGCCGAGATCGTCGATGGTGTGGCTTTCGGGCGTGATCGTCTCGATGTCGATCTCGCTGGTGTCGGCGATGATCTTGGCGACTTTGTCGAACGTGGTGGACAAGGGCTTTTCCTTCGATTGCGGGCGGAATCTGTCCGCATGTGTTTTGGGCTGTCTAATCGGTTTTTCCGGGCAGGAAAAGGCCTGATACGCCGGGCGCAGATGGGATTGATGTTCTGGCAGAGCAAGATGAGATCGGAATCCAACCACGGCTTCTCGTGGCAGTGGCATTTCGGCAACACCTATCTCGCTCGACGCGAGGAGCGACCGGCCCGGTCAGAAGGTAACGCGGCCGAGCACGCGCAATCCGTCGCCTTGCGGCTCGACGACCACGGCTTCGCCTTCGCGCGGCGAGATGCCGGTCAATTCCTTGATGTCTTCGAGATGCGTGACCATGACCAGATTGTCGGAGCCGGAATAGCCGCGGATCTCTGCCAGGATCGCAGCGATCTGAGCGGCCTTCTCCTTTTCGTCGGTCTTCAGCAGGTCAAGCGGTGCGAACGGCTCCGGTTCGCTTTCGAAAGCTATGCGCGCGGTTTCGAGGCAGCGGCAATAGCGGCTGGACAGCACGCGCTCGACCGGTGCCGCGCGGGCGCCAAACAGCGCGCCGATCTTGCGCGCCTGTTGCTTGCCGCGCTCAGAGAGATTGACCTGGGTGGCGCATTTGCCGAGGTCGAAATTGGCCGCATCGGTGGTGCCGGTGACCATGGCATGGCGAAGCAGCACCACATGCCCGCCGTCGCGCAGCAGCGCCCAGCCGGCTTCCGTCGCATGGGCTGTGGCGGAAACGGCAAGCAACAGCAGCGCCAGCACAAATCGAAGCATCAGACATCCTTTTCGGGTGACCGGCAGGCAGGTCCCCGGTGACCGGCATATAGGGACGGCAAAGCCGGCTGAAAGACAAGCCGAGTGCAACCTGCGGCCGAGACGCCTATTTCTTCGCTATCTGCTTCTTCACCAGATCGATCTTGCGGTCGGTCAGCGGGATGGGGAGTGTATAGCCAGCATCGGTAAAGCCCTGCTTGGCGTTCTCGAAGAATTCGATCGCCTTTTGGTATTCGGCATTGCCACCGCCATAGCTGCCGCGGTTCCAGTGGACGTCGCCGAGATTGTTCTGCTCGAAGGCCCATTGCATCGGCTGGCTTTCGCGGGTGAAGACCTTGAGCGTTGCCTCGAAGGCGGCTTCGGCTTCGTCCAGATATTTGCCGGTGCGTTCGAGATTGCCTAGATTGATCAGGCTCATGCCGATGCCGTTCTGCGCGTTCGCCCAGTCGACGGGCGAGGTCTCGAAGGTCAGCACCTCCAGCGCTGCCCGGCGCGCGGCGATCGAAGCGGCCAGTTTGCGGGGATCGGCCTCGCTCATGCTCAGCCATTGCAGCGCCGAGCCTAGACCGGCCTGCGCCAGTGCCCATTGCCGCGGCGTCGTCTCGCGCTTGTATTCGCGAAGTGCATCGCGATAGGCCTCGATCGCCTCCTCGTAATGCACCGGCTTGTCGGTCACGCCGCCGAGCAGTTGCAGCGTGTTGCCGAGATTGTAGTGGGTCATCGCCCAGTCGAGCGGAAACTCCTTCTTGGTGTAGACGCGCCGTGCCGCCCGGTATGCGGCCGCCGATTGCTCAAGCCTGGCAGGATCGCGCGTGCGCTGGCCGAGCGTCTGGTAGATCGAGCCGAGATTGTTCTCCGCCGAAGCCCAATCCGTCGGAAAACGTTGGCGTGTGAATATGGTCAGCGCGTCGCCATAGGCGGCAGCCGCCTCTTCGAGCAGGCCGGTGCCGAGATCGAAACGGGCAGCACTGCTCAGCGCGTTACCCAGATTGAGACGGCTGCTCGCCCAGGAGAGCGGGAAGGTGTCGCGTGTGCGGATTTCGAGCGCGGCGCGGAATGCCGCGGCTGCCTCGTCGATTTTTGCCTTGTCGTTGCGTTGCGTGCCGAGAGACACCAGCGTGTTGCCGAGATTGTTCTGGACCATCGCCCACTGAACGGGCGCCTTTTCGCGCGTGTATTCTTCAAGCGCCAGCCGGTAGGCGGCCTCGGCCTCGGTCAGGCGCTCGCCGTCCGGTTCGCGCTCCGAAAGCGCGTAAAGCGCAAGGCCAAGGTTGCTTTGCGAGGCGGCCCAGTCCAGCGGGACTTTGTCGCGGGGCCGCTTCTCCAGCGTGGCGCGCATCGCCACCACCGCCTCATTCAGGCGTTTCGGGTCGCTCTCGCGTTCGCCGATCTTCAACAGCACATTGGCCAGGTTGTTCTGGGCCGCGGCCCAGTTGATGTCGTCCTTCTCGCGCTCGAACACGGCAAGCGAATCGCGAAAGATTTTCGCTGCCTCTTCCAGCCGGTCGGTTTCGCGCTCGCGCTCGCCGATCGTCTGCAGCACCACCGCCATGTTGTTGCGGGTGATCGCCCAGTCGCGGTTCTGCTCGCCATTGGGGATGAAGTTCAGGATGACGCGGTAGGCGTCGATAGCGTGCTGCAGCGCTTGCCTGTCGCCGGTGGCGTTGCCATGCGCGTTGAGCGCTTCCGCCTCCTGGTTCTTGTAGTTCCAGCGCAGCCTGTCGTCCCATCTCTCGACCAGCGAGAAGGCCTCGCCGTAGTCGTTGGCGGCCGACAGATAGTCGAAGACCAGCGCCGAAGCGTCGGCGCGCCTGGCATAGATCGCCGCGTCGGCAAGACGCTTCTGCCTGACCAGATCCTCTGCCCGATCGACCACGCCGCTGGCCTGCTCGACCCGGCCCACCGCCTGGTCGAGGAAGTTGCGCGCGGTGACGATGGCGCCCTGGCCGATCGCTTTGTCGGCCGAGGCGACGAGGCGGCTGATCTCGGGGTCGTCGGTGCGCAGCGCGTTGCGCTCGGAGATCATCTTCTTCAGGCGCTCGGCCTGCGCATCAAGCAGCTTTTGCAGGTCGGTGGGGTCCTCCGGCATCTTTTCGGTGCCGAGCGCCTTCAGCACGCCATAAAGCGCGTCGAGCGGCACGCCGTCCTGCAGCGAGGCCAGTTCGACCTGTGCCCGCTTGGGGTTCGGCAACTCGGCGATCGTCAGCAGCAATTGCCGCCGCTCGCCGGTGATCAGGTCGTCGTCGCCGGTCGGCTCCTGCGGTGCAACGCCGAAATAGAGCAGCCGGCGCAGGCTTTCATTGACCCATGGCCGCTGCCTTGCCTTGGTGTCGAGATAGACCTCCTCGGTCACCATGCGCATGACCGAGCCGAACTCGGTGCCCTTCATTGCCGCTAGGTGGCGCAGAAGTGCCGCTGCGTAGGGGCTGTTTTCGCCGACGATGCCGTCGAGTGCCGGCCGCCCCGGCTCGGCGGCAAAGCCGATCACCGTTCCCAGATTTTCCGTCGCGGTCGCGTTTGCCAGTGCCCTGGCACCGCGCACCGGCTCCAATCCGCCGGCGCTGATCGGGGAGGCCGAGGCCGTCGGCGCCCGGCGCAGCACCGCATCCGCCGGAAACGGGTTGGTGCGGCAGGCATCGAGCAACATGATCGTTACCGGCACGGTCGTCTTCAATTCGTCCATGACGGCGGAGATCGGCACCAGGGCCTGATCGGCGTCCTTCAATGAAGAAACGTCGGCGTCGACCGGCACCAGATAGTTTTCGCCGCCGGCCTCGATGCCGTGGCCGGAATAGTAGATCAAGGCGACGTCGGCGTCCTCTGCATCCTCGGCGAAACGCTCGAGGTCGCGCTTCAGCTTTGCCGTGTCGCGGTCGGTTACACTGCGCGCGTCGAAGCCGAGGTCGGTCAGCATCTTGGCGATGTCGCGGGCGTCGTTGGCGGGGTTGGGAAGAGCCGCTATGTGCTGGTATTTCGACTGGCCGACGATCAGCGCCACACCCTTGAGGCTCGCCGGCTCCGCGGCATGAGCCGAGGTCACCACGAGGCAAAGCATGGCGCCGACGAAAGCCGTCAGCCACGCCTGCTTGAAGAAGTGCTGATTTCCGACAAGGCCCATTCGCCGCGTGTCCCCCGACAACCCTGTATAGCGCTGGCATCCAACCATGAGCAAATTCGGGCAAGATCCGAGCGGCCGGATTGTTGGCCGGTACATTCGCGAGGGAAGGGCGATTGCGCCGCGCTCAGGGCTCGCCTATCACGGGAAAAATGTCTCCGCTTACCGAAACCGTCCTCTTCGTCTTCAGTCTCGTCGGGCTCGGCTATCTTGCCGGGTTGACCGGCTATTTGAAGCCGGCGAGCGGTGAGGGCGTATCCGAATTCGCCATCAACGTGGCAATGCCGCTTTTGCTGTTCCAGACCATGGTAAAGGCGGATTTCCACGGCGTTGCGCCGTGGTCGCTGTGGGGCGCCTATTTCGCGGCGGTCGCGCTCACATGGGCCGCCGGCCATCTGGTTGTTACGCGCATCTTCGGGCGGGACGCCCGCGCCGGCGTCGTCGGCGGCGTATCGTCGTCCTTCTCCAACGTCGTCCTGCTCGGCGCGCCCTTCATCATCGGCGTGTTCGGGCCGGCCGGGTTCGAAGTGCTGTCACTGCTCGTCTCCATTCACCTGCCGGTGATGATGATGGCCTCGATCATCCTGTTCGAGATGTTCGGCCGCGGCGGCAGCGAGCCTGTGCATCCGCTCCGCGTCGTCAGGAGCTTTCTCAGGAGGGTGTTTCTCAATCCGCTGATCATCGGCATACTGGCCGGGCTGGCGTGGCGCTTCACCGGTGCGCCACTGCCGGTGCTTGCGACGCGGCTGAGCGACGCGCTGGCCGGCACGGCCGCCCCGGTTGCACTGTTTGCCATGGGGCTCAGCTTGCGCCGCTTCGGCATCTCCGGCAACGTAAAGCCGGCGCTGGCGCTGTCGGCGCTGAAACTGTTCCTGATGCCGGCGCTGGTTCTCGGCCTGGTGTGGCTGATCGGCTTGCCGCCATTGACGGCCAAGGTGGCGGTCATGGTTGCGGCGCTGCCGTCCGGCATCAATTCCTATCTCATCGCGGTGCAGTTCAACACCGGCCAGGCGCTGGCGTCAAACCAGATGACCATCGCCACCGGCAGTGCGGTCGTGACCACGGCGTTTTGGCTGGCCGTGGTCGTCCATGTTTTTGGGTAGGGTATGTCGATATTCAGGTGATGCCGGCCTGCGAATGGCGGTTTCCTGCGCTTCCGGTACTCACGGACCCGAATGTCCGATCCGTTCCGGTTCTCGGAACCCACCCTTCTCGACTCGGCCTGACCTGAATCTCAACATACCCTGGAGCCTTGGCGGGATCGCTCTCGCTTTGGCTGGCCCAAACCCTATATGCCATCTTGTGATTGCTTGCGGGGCTTGCCCTGGGCTAAGAGCAGTGGCTCTAGCGATGCTATCGCGCACGTCCATTCACGAAATCAGCGACCGGCCCGCCAGGTGCCGAACGGAGGCGAGATCATGCTTCAGAAAACCAGCCATTTCATGCGGCAGGCCAATCTCATCAATGGCGAATGGGTGCAGGCCGATTCAGGCCAGACGATCGACGTCAACAATCCTGCCACCGGCCTCAAGATCGGCACAGTGCCGAAGTCGGGCAAGGCCGAGACCCGCCGCGCCATCGAAGCCGCCGACGCTGCTTTCCAGACATGGCGCAAGACCACCGCGCTCGAACGCTCGAAGCTGTTGCGCAAGCTGCACGACGCGATGATGGACAATCAGGACGTGCTGGCCGAACTGCTGACCATCGAGCAGGGCAAGTCGCTGTTCGAATCGAAGGGCGAGATCGGCTCGGCCGCGTCCTACATATTGTGGTTCGCCGAAGAGGGCCGCCGCACCTATGGCGACGTCGTTCCGTCGCCCTGGGCGGACCGCCGTATCCTGGTGACCAAGGAGCCGGTCGGCGTCATCGCCGCCATTACGCCGTGGAATTTCCCATCCTCGATGTTGGCCCGCAAGCTTGGCCCGGCGCTTGCCGCCGGCTGTACCGCCGTGGTCAAGCCCGCTTCGCAGACGCCTTATTCCGGCCTTGCCTGGGGCGCGCTTGCCGAGGAAGTCGGCTTCCCCAAAGGCGTAATCAATATCCTGACCGGCGCCGCCGGTGAGATCGGCGACGAGATCTGTGCCAACCCACTGGTCAAGAAGATCACCTTCACCGGCTCGACCGAGGTCGGCAAGATCCTGATCCAGAAGTCGTCGGTGACCGTCAAGAAAGTGTCGATGGAGCTCGGCGGCAATGCGCCGTTCATCGTCTTCGACGACGCCGACATCGAGCGGGCCGTCGCCGGCGCCATCACCGCCAAGTACCGCAATTCCGGCCAGACCTGCGTCTGCACCAACCGCTTCCTGGTGCAGGCCGGCATCTATGACCAGTTCGTCGAAAAGCTCGCTACTGCGAGCAACGGGCTGAAGGTCGGTTCCGGCCTCGAGGAGGGTGTCCAGCAGGGACCGCTAATCGATGAGAAGGCGGTGGAGAAGGTCGAGGAGCTGATTGCCGACGCTACTGCCAAAGGCGGCAAGGTCGTCGCCGGCGGCAAGCGCCACGCGCTCGGCGGCTCGTTCTTCCAGCCGACGGTGATCGCCAATGCCACGCCGAAAATGCGCTTCATGAAGGAAGAAATCTTCGGCCCGGTGGCGCCGGTATTCAAGTTCGAGACCGAGGAAGAGGCGGTGGCACTCGCGAACGACACCGAGTTTGGCCTGGCTTGCTATTTCTACACCGGCGATCTCGGCCGCGCCTTCCGGGTCATGGAAGGGCTGAAATACGGCATGGTCGGCGTCAATGAAGGGCTCATCACCACCCCTGAAGCGCCGTTCGGCGGCGTCAAGGAATCGGGCCTCGGCAAGGAAGGCGGCCATCAGGGCATCGAGGATTATCTCGACACCAAATATGTCTGCATCGGCGGACTTGGTCTCTAGAAACCTGATGCGGTAATACCGAGAACGACCCTGGGCCGCTTCGAAAGGCCAGGCTGGCATCGAGCAGCGAACTTGCGAGCATGGCAATGAAGGACGGCGAGGTTTTCGGCACGACGCAGGCGGGCGAGGCCGTCCGCCGCTTCACCATCCGTGGCGGCGGCCTCACCGCCAACATCATCGGGCTGGGTGCGATCATCCAGGATCTGCGTCTGGCCGGGCACGACGCGCCGCTGGTGCTCGGCTATGATCGTTTCGAGCACTATGAGACGGACACCGCCTTCTTCGGCACCGTCGTCGGGCGTTATGCCAACCGTATCCGCGACGGCCGCTTCACGCTCGCCGGCAAACGCTATCAGACCGAGCGCAATTTCCTCGAAAAGCACACGCTGCATGGCGGTTCGCAAGGTTTTTCGCGCCGGCCCTGGGCGGTTTCGCTGCATGGCAGGGATTTTGTCACGCTGACCCTGCACGACCCGGACGGCATGATGGGCTTTCCCGGCGCACTCGATGTGACCTGCACCTACCGGCTGAAGATCCCCGGCACGCTCAGCGTCGAACTGACCGCCACCTGCGAGGAGCCGACGCTCTGCAACCTCACCCAGCATTCCTATTTCAACCTGGATGACGGCGGCGCCGGCGACATTCTCGACCACCGGCTGATGCTGAATGCCGGGGCCTATCTTCCTGTCGACGCCGATCTGATCCCGACAGGCACGGTCAAGCCGGTCGACGGCACGCCTTTCGACTTTCGCCAGGCGCGGCCGCTGCGCATGGAGACCGAGGGCGAACAGCTCCCCTATGACCAGAATTTCTGCCTCGCCTCGACGCGCGGGCCGCTGAAACAGGCATCATGGGCGCAAGGCGCGAATTCCGGCGTCGAGATGGAGCTCTGGACCACGGAGCCGGGCGTCCAGCTCTATACCGGCCAATATCTGGCGCCGTCCTCGCCTGGATTGGGGGGGCGCCAGTACAAGGCCTTTTCAGGTTTCTGCCTGGAGCCGCAGATCTGGCCGGATGCGCCGAACCGGCCGTATTTCCCGCAAGCCACGCTGTGGCCCGGGCAGATCTATCATCACGTGACGGAATACCGGTTCAGGCTGCCTTAGGACGTGACTGCCGCTGCCGAAGCGTACGACTCGAGCGTCGCGAACATGCCCAGCGCAGCGCCTCGGGATGATAGTGTCCTGAAGGTTCTGCAAAAGCTCTGGAGAGAGAACAGCTCTTGGCCTGAGGCAAGAGGCTGCCATGGCACGCTGGTGACGTTTCGACCACCGATTCCCGTGGAAGGGGAGTGCCATGACCAATCGAGAAATAGGCTGAGCAGAGGGCGAGTTGAAAGCGTTGCTGTCGTCGGATGAGGACGGCTTTCGCAAGGTCTTGCAGATTGTGGTGCAGGAGGCTTTGGAGGCCGAGATGACGCAGGCCATCCAGGAACTTACCAAGAGCAATCAGTAACGCACTTCGTCGACCCGCAAACCGGCTTGAATGTCATTCGCGATAGTTCAGGAAATCTCCTGTCTTGATGGAAGCTCAGTCCCAAGCAGTTAGAATATGTCTTGACGACCGGAAAACTGGGAGGCGAACTATGAGCAGCGTATCTGGCGAATACCGTGCGTTGGTTGAAACTTTTCTCGCAGGGGAAATAGATGCTCCTAAGTTGGTAGAAATTTACTTAAAGAAATTTAAGGATGAGACGCGAGCCATCCCAGAGCAGGAGTTTAAGGTGATAGATGAGATCTTTGCTGGCATTGACTCATATACTTCCGATATCAGCTTGATTAGAGAGAATCCTAGATTCTATCTTGACGAAGCGCAACTGAGAGTAAAAGTTGCGGAGGCCCTAGACCGGCTCCCATAGGCTTACCGGCTGCCCGGCGGACACGCCAACGTCATCGCTGAATGCAACGCCATTTTTGCAGAGCTTGACGCACACAACTCTCGAGATCCCTAGTCTGCGGCAGAGCTTCAGCCATCTGGCGGGTATCTCAGAACCGGCTGGAGCGTTCTTTCGGCTGAGGCGACTTCAAGCCCTGACAGGAGCATGCCGGATCAGCAGGAAGTCGCGCGGCGGTCTCCAGCGCGACCCGCGAGGCTGTCATTGAGAGATTGGGCAGCACGTCCTCCTGCAGCAATTTCTGGCGATTGCGATCCATATAGTCGTTGAAGCCCGCCGTCACGAACGCGCAAGGCACGAAACACGCGCCGATCTCGCGCGACAGGGTCGCCTCAGGGGCGATGGAATGGTTGAGTACATCCGCCCCCATGCCCCGATACGCCAAGGCTTCGGCTGGCGTTGTCAGCCGGGGCCCATAACAGTGGGCAGCCACCAACTGCTGTTCGATGCCATAAACGCGGCATTCGGCTGGCCAATGACGGCGGGCCGTTTCGACCAGAACCGCCGCACATCTTGGACACACGATTTGCTTGCCCGAACAGTCAAAGCTCTGGCGGTCAGGCAACAGTGAAAACGGGGTCTGCGTCAGTTCGATGATGTCGGCGGTCACCACCATGTCGCCCGGCTGGATCGCCTTGTTGACGGCGCCAACCGTCGAGCAGGCGAGAACTTGCCGTACACCCGCCCGCATCAATACCCAGAACGCGCGGCGATGGCAGGAATGGTCGATACGGTCGCGGGGATTGCCGTGCGAATACATGCACAGCGCGCGTTTTGCTCTCCCTTCCGCGGTGATCGACGCATCGAACTCGAGCAGCTTCCAGTTGTCGGTGCGACCGAAAGGTGTTTCAAAACTCATGTCGCGCCGCAAGGTACGCACACCATCGAATTCGACATCTTCCGGGAAGGCAAGCCCCCAGTTTGCCGACCCGGTGATGATGGCCAACCCTACCTGAGGGATGTCCGTCGAATGATCCGTCAGATCGTCGGCTGCATGGTAATTGGTGGGCATGTTTCCAGTCTCGGTCAGGATTTTTGGCGAAGGGTCACAATCAGGACCACGGCCACGACGATGACGGTCCACAATGTCGAGATCGCCGCAATGGTCGGATCGATCTGATCGCGCAGCGACAGGAACATAAGCTTCGGCATCGTGCTATTGCGACCACTTGCGATGAAGATCGAAATCACCGACTCGTCGAGCGAAGTCAGGAACGCCATCAATGTCGCTGACAGCAAGCTGATCCGAAGTTGCGGAACGATGATTCCGCCAATGGACCTGGCCCAGTTTGCACCGAGGCTGCGCGCCGCCTGAACCTGGTTCCAGTCAAAGCGGGCGAGAGCGGGTAGCAACACAATGCAGGCGACCGGAACGGCCAGCACCACATGTCCGACCAGCACACCGAATAGCGTTCCGATCAGATGTTGTGCGGCCAACACAAAGAAGAGACCGATCGCAAGCAGGATACCTGGGGTGATCGAGGGGGTCAGCAGGACGCTCTGGATGGCCGTAGCGGTCTTTCCGCCCAGCCGATTCATTGAAATGCAGGCGAGCAGCGCGAAGGGTACCGCGATCAACGCCGTCAACGTCCCAAGGATCAAACTCGTTCTGAGCGCGGCCATCCACGTTGCCGAGCCGAAGAAGTTCTCGTACCAGCGCAACGAGTAGGCGTGCGGCGGAAACTCGAGGAGATTCGACGCCGAAAAGGAAAGCGGCACCACCACGAGCGTCGGCAGCATCAGAAATGCCATGACAAGAGCGGCAAAGCTCCAGAGCAAAATGCGGGCGAGCCTGTTTTGCGGATAGGCTTCAAGCATGGGAGGCTTCCACGGTGTTCTGGGCCACCATACGGCGTGCCGCCAGCAACATCACACCGATCAGCGACATAAGAACGAGGAGCAGAATGCCCAGGACGCTTGCCGACCCCCAGTCCTGAAAGGTCGATAGTGTACGCTCGATCCGGGTAGAGAGCGGATTTACCTTGCCGCCGCCAAGCACCGCCGGCGTGATGAAAAAACCTATGGCGTAGATGAGGACGATGATCGAACCCGAGAAGATGCCGCCCGCCGAAAGCGGCATAATGACTGTGCGGATGACCTGCCTGAGAGTGGCTCCCATGCTCGCAGCCGCGCGAATGAGATTTGGGTCGATATCGCGCATCGCAGCATAAACAGGCAGCAGAAAAAGTGGCAGCATGTAGTGCACCATGCCGATGAGCGTTCCCGTGAAGTTGTAGACCAGCGGCAATGGCTCCGCCGTCAGGCCTGAACCGGTCAAAGCCGCGTTGATCAGGCCGTCGCGCCGCAAGAGCACGAGCCAACCATAGGTACGCACCAGAATAGAGGTCCACAGCGGCAGCATGACGAACGCCATGAGCACGTTGGCCAGCCTTGGTCTGACGCTGGCCAGAGCCAGCGCCAGAGGAGTGCCGAGGAGAATGCAGGCCGCCACCGTACCCAAGGACAGTTCGAGGGTCGTGACGAGCGCCGACCACGTCAGTCCGCTCGAAAGGACCTTCTCGTAGTTGCCGACGGTGTACTCACCCCCGGTGGTCAGGAAGGATTGCCGGATGATCCAAAGGATGGGCAGTATCGCCGCCAGTCCAACGATGAACAGCGCCGGGAGCGAAAGTGAAAGAAAAAACCGCCGCTCGCGCCGCGCATCCGCCGCGAGCGCCGGGTCCCGGACGACGGTCACGCCATCGCTCCCGGTATCGCGTGAACCTTCGCTGCCGGTGCATATGCGGTCATCCGCTGACCGGCGGCAAGCTCGGCGCAGCCGCCGGCCAGCGCTGCCGGAATGCAGACAAGAACCTCTTGCCCGCCGTCAAGCGCCAGCGTCAAAAGCCAGTTCTCGCCGCGGAACGCTTTGGCGCGCAGTATTCCTTCGAGAGCCACTCCGTCTCCCCCGACGAGCTTCGCATCAAGATGGAAGCTTTCGGCGCGGATCATCAGAGTTTCGCGTGATGCTTCGGCGCCGTCGATTCTGCGCGCTGAGCCCGGGGCCACAATGTTGGCCTCGCCCATGAACTCCGCGACGAAGCGGGTCGATGGACGATCATAAATCCGCTGCGGCGTATCTATCTGCTGGATGCGGCCAGAATTCATCACCGCAATCCGGTCAGACGTAATCAGCGCTTCGCGCTGGTCGTGGGTTACATAGATCGTGGTGATCCGTAGATGATCATGCAGACGCCGGATCTCATACTGCATGGTCTCGCGCAGGTTCTTGTCGAGCGCCGACAGCGGCTCGTCCATCAACATCACGCGCGGTTCGAAGACGATAGCCCGCGCCAATGCCACCCGTTGACGTTGGCCGCCGGATAGTGCGGCAATATTGCGCTCCGCCAGACCATCCAGCTTCACGCGGGCCAAGGTATCAAGCGCCCGCTGACGCGCCTCCGCTCTCGGTACCTTGCGCAGCACCAGCGGATACGCGACGTTCGCCAGGACATTCATGTGGGGAAACAAGGCGTAATTCTGGAATACTATGCCGATGTCTCGTTTGTTGGGCGGCAGGCGGGTGATGTCTCGATCGCCCAAGAAAAGTTTACCGGAATCCGGCCGGACAAAACCGGCCAGAGCCATGAGTAACGTGGTCTTGCCCGATCCCGATGGCCCTAGCAGCGTGAGGAATTCGCCAGCCTGAATGTCGAGCGAAACATCATCCAGTGCGACGTAGGACCCATAAGCCTTGTGCACGCTTTCGATGGTGATCGCGAGCGACTTCATGATGTGCTCCAGCCTTAAAGCGCGTCGCGTTCGACCGGCTTCACGCGACGCGCTTTAGGTTCTTGTTTTCATGCATGTCGTTGTCGCGCGCTGCACATTTTTGCGCGACATGCGTCAGAGCTGAGAGTCAGCGAGCCATCATTTCATCGAAGGCTCTTTGGGCAGCCTCGCCATTCTTGACCCACCATTCTGAATTGGAAAACACCGAAGTGCCAGCATTTTCAGGCGCGGTCGCTAGGGTCTTCAGACGGTCCTCGGGAATAAGGCCACCCTCATATGCCGCAGGATTGACTGGGCCGTAGGCAATGAAATCGGTCAGCTTGGCAACCCGCGCGGGCTGCGTCATCGCTGCGATGAGCTTCATCGCGGCTTCCTTGTTCGGCGCTCCCTTCGGCACCCCAAGACAGTCCGTGCCGATGACCGAACCCTTGAACGTGTAGTCAGCCGCGCCGCCATCTGCTTTCACGGTTTGGGCGCGTCCGTTCCAGGTAATGACCAAATCCGCCTCACCGTCTTTCAGCAACTGCGCGGACTGGGCGCCCGAGGTCCACCACACGGCGACATCTGGTTTGATCGCTTCAAGCCGCTTGATGGCGCGCTCTAGCCCTTCCGGGGTGCTGAGCACGGAATAGACGTCCGCCGGTGCCACGCCATCGGAGAGAAGCGCGATCTCGATCGAGTCTTGCGCATTGGCGCGCAACGCGCGACGGCCAGAAAATTTGGCAACATCCCAGAATTCCGCCCACGTCTTCGGCGGGTTCTCGCCATAGGTCTTGGTGTTCCACGACATGACGGTGCCATAGGAGTCAAACGGATAGCAGTAGTCGGACTTCGCACCCTCCGGCACGGATTTCGGATCGATGATCTTGTAGTCGAGCGGCTCCAGCAGCGATTGTGCGGCCGCCTGGGCACCTTCCGGCGAACCCAGGTGAATGACGTCGGTCGTGACCGCACCCGAGGTGACCTGCATCTTCAAGGCGGCCAGGCCGTCGCTTAGGGTCTCCTCGCGGACATCATAGCCAAGCTCTTTTGCAGCCGGGCCCCACATGGCCTCCTTCATGGCGTTACCATAATCCCCACCTGCGGTCGTGATGGTGACCGTCTGCGCATGAACGGGCAGGGCAGCCGAGATTGCGAATGCTGTTAAGGAAATGCGTAGCCAGGACATAGGTTCTCCTCCCCAACTTTATCAAACATCGCTCAAAAGAGCCATTATTTTGTAATCGTAACGTTACGATTGCATCTCAATGCACTGGAGTCAAGCTGCTTCCTACGGGAGTTCGATTGACCGGGATGTCGAATTCGGTAACGTTATGGCGGTCAGCAAATCAGCCGGCGCTTTCGCAAATGAAGTCGGGCGAACAATGGCCAATCTAAAGCAGATCGCCGCGGAACTTTCGCTCTCGGTGACCACGGTTTCCCGCGCTCTGAAAGATGGACCGGAAGTGCAGCCCTCGACCATAGCCCGCGTCAAGGAGGCGGCTAAGCGGGTCGGCTATTTACCAAATCATCATGGTCGCGCGCTCAAAACCGGTCGAACGCAGACGCTGACGGCCGTACTCCCGATGGAAACACGAGACCATCTGTCCGATCTGTTGAAGCTTCCTTTAATCGAAGGCATGACGCTGGCGGCGCGGCAAGCCGGTTATAGTCTGTCCATCTATTCCACCACTCCCGACGACGATCCCGTTGAGAGTGTGCAGCGGCAGCTTCAGGCGCACAGCGCAGACGGCCTGATCATCACGCGCCTGGTGTCGGCTGATCCGCGCGTCAAGCTGCTGCTGGATAAACGCATGCCGTTCGTTGCGTTTGGAAGAACCGACCTGGATATCGCGTATCCTTATGTCGATGTCGATAATGAACAGATTGCCTACGAGGCGACCCGGCGGCTCATGGATAAGGGCTGTCGACGCATTGCGCTGCAACTTCTCGTTCCGGAGGACCAGACGAGTGCTATGCGTCTTGCCGGGTATGGAAGGGCAATGGCCGAGGCCGGTATTCCGATCGACCAATCGCTGATCGGTCATGGCATGTTCACCATGGAATCGAGCGCAGGCTGGTTCGATCGCTTGCTGGCGTCATCAGATCCGCCAACGGGCTTGGCGTGCGCCAACGAACTGGGCCTTCTGGGAGCGTTGCACGCTCTCGGCAAGCGGGATCTTACACCAGGCCGCGACGTCCACATCGTCACCCGTGACAGCACGCGGCTGGCACGCTTCCTGCCGGCAAAGATCGGAGTTCATTCCGTGGATATGGCGGGTGTTGGACGCAAACTTATCGAAGTCCTGGTTAGCCGGATCATCAATCCGCTTGGGCCGGTGGAGACAGTCTTGGTGCAAGGCAGATTCGAGCCGGCCGAATAATCCGGGCTGCCATCAGGAGGCCACCTCGTCTTGAACCGGCCGGATCAGCGCCTTTGCGGCAGCTGCTCCCGCCGCTAGGATACGATCCGACAATTCCGTTCCTTCCACGGCGCGCGCGAGTTGAAGCGCGCCGATGAGCGTTGCAAACATGCCCAACGCAGCGCCCTCGGGATCGTTCGTCTGCGGCAGAGCTTCAGCTATCTGGCGCACCAGGGATTGAGCGCGCTCGGCATAGAGGGCTCGCGTTTCAGGCGGCTGCCGCGCGATTTCCGGCAACAACGCGGCCGAAGCGCAACCCTTTCCAGGATTGTCCCGGTGCTCGGCCGATAGATACGTCTCTATGGCCATTTCCGGACCGCCGGCGGCCAATGCTTCCTGCACTTCATGCGACTGCGCGTCCAAGGCCGCCGCCACGCTTTCACGGACGAGCTCCGCCTTCGACTGGAAGTGCGGATAGAAGGCGCCGTTCGTCAGCCCGGCGTCGCTCATGATGGTTGCCAGCCCGGACGCCGCGATGCCGTCAGATCGAAAACGTTCGGCGGCGACCTCCATGATCCGGCTGCGTGACGCGTCTTTTCGGCCCTTTTCGTAGCGCATGGTCTTTCTTTCCTGTCCTGCTATTGCATTATGCTCATAATCTGATATTACGACCATAATTCAATTTGTGGAAATAAGCTAGACCTCTCGAACCTGGAATATCAAAAATGAATGGGAATTCTGAAAAAACCGCAATCGTGACCGGAGCCTCCTCCGGCATCGGCCGCGCCAGCGCCGAGGCCTTGGCGCGGGCGGGTTTCACTGTCTTCGGGACAAGTCGCCGCAAGACCAGTAATGGTCCGGGCGGAGTGACCATGCTGGCATGCGACGTGACCGATGATGCGGCCGTCAATGCGCTCGTTGCCACCGTGCTCGCGCAGACCGGCCGGATCGACCTCCTGGTCAACAATGCCGGTGTCGGTCTGCTAGGAGGCGCCGAGGAATCCTCGGTCGCCCAGGTACAAGCCCTGTTCGACGTCAATCTGTTCGGCGTCATGCGAATGACCAATGCGGTGTTGCCGTCGATGCGGCGGCGCGGCGAAGGGCGCATCATCAATATCGGCTCCATTCTGGGACTGGTACCCGCGCCATACTCAGCTCATTACTCGGCGGTCAAGCACGCGCTCGAAGGCTATTCGGAATCGCTCGACCACGAGGTGCGCGCCTTCAACGTCCGCGTTTCCGTCATCGAGCCGGCATTCGTCCGCACCGTCTTCGACCAGAACGGCATCGAGCCGGATTCGCTGTTGAAGGAATACGATCGGGCTCGAGCCGGGCTCAAGGCGCTGCTGGGCGATGTGATGCCCAAAGCCGATCGGCCGGAAGTGGTGGCGGATGTGGTTGTCAAGGCAGCGACCGATGCCCGCCCGCGACGGCGCTATACCGCTGGCAACGCAGCGCGCCAGGTCAGCCTGCTGCGCCGCTTTGCCCCCGCGGGGATTTTCGACAAGAGCCTGCGCAAACAGTTCCGACTGCCGGTCTGAACAACGGCGAGCCAGAGGATTTCACGCACATGCGACTAGCAACTACGACACATTTGGCCAGGCCCTACGAAACGGAGGCGCCAAGCATGACACATAGATCCAATCGGTCGCCGCGTTCACCGGCGTTGTTCCAGGACGCGCCAACGCTCTCGATCGATGTCGGCGGCACAGCCTTTGCTTACAGGGAACTCGGGCCCAGGGCGGGCGTGCCGGTGATCCTGCTCAACCATCTGGCTGCTCAGCTGGACAATTTTGATCCGCGCATCGTCGATGGCCTCGCTGCGACCCGGCGGGTAATTGCCTTCGACAATCGCGGCATCGGTGCTTCGGGTGGCAAAACTCCGTCGACCATTTCCGGCATGGCGCGGGATGCAATCGCCTTTGTCCGGGCGCTGGGGTTCGAAGAAGTCGATCTCTTCGGCTTTTCACTCGGCGGCTTCGTGGCGCAAGAGATTGTGCTGACCGAGCCCAAGCTTGTGCGCAAACTCATCCTGGCTGGCACGGGGCCGGCCGGTGGGCAAGGCATCGACAAGGTGACGCCGCTGACGATCGTGGACATGATCAAGGGCGCGCTGACTTTTCGGGATCCGAAGTACTATCTCTTCTTCACAAGAACGCCGAATGGGCGCCGCGCCGCAAACGCATTTCTGGAACGGCTGAAGGAGCGCCGGAACAACCGGGACAAGGCGATATCGCTGAGCGCGTTCGGCGCGCAACTCAAGGCGATCAAGGCCTACGGACTCCAGGCGCCACGAGACCTGAGCACCATCCGCATTCCCACTTTGGTTGCGAATGGCGACCAGGACAGGATGGTGCCGAGCAGCAATACCTACGATCTCGCCGGGCGTATCCCTGGGGCGCATCTGGTCATCTACCCGGATGCCGGGCATGGCGGGGTATTTCAGAACTACGCCGATTTTGTCCCGAAGGCGCTGTCCTTCCTCGAGGCTGAGGCCTTGCCGCAGGGCGGCCATGCAGCTGAAAACGTTCGGCTTGTTTCGTCCCGAACAGCAACAGACATTCTTAGAAAGTAACTGCCATGAAGGCATTCGTTGTCGATAAGTATAATAAAAAGGGCACCCTGCGGCTGGCCGAAATGCCGGAGCCGGAGCTCCAGGACAGCGATGTCTTGGTCGAGGTCCATGCCGCAGGGGTGAACCTGCTCGATTCCAAGGTCAAAACCGGAGAATTCAAGCTCATCCTGCCCTATCGCCGGCCCTTCATCCTGGGCCACGACGTGGCTGGGAAGGTTATCCGCGTGGGATCGAAAGTCAGCAAGTTCAAGGCCGGCGACGAGGTCTATGCGCGGCCGCGCGACGGCCGGATTGGACATTCGCCGAATTCATTGCCGTGAATGAGGCCGACGTAGCCTTGAAGCCCGAGAATCTCAGTATGGAAGAGGCGGCGTCGATTCCCCTGGTCGGTCTCACCGCCTGGCAGACGCTAATCGAACGGGCAAACCTGAAGAAGGGGCAGAAGGTCTTCATTCAGGCTGGTTCCGGCGGCGTCGGGACATTTGCTATTCAGTTGGCCAAGCACCTCGGCGCGACCGTTGCGACAACCGCGAGCGCGGCGAGTGCCGATCTGGTCAAAAGTCTCGGCCCCGATGTCGTCGTCGACTACAGGAAAGACGACTTCGAGAAAGTTCTGTCGGGCTACGATGTCGTCTTGAACAGCCAGGACGCCAAGACACTGGAAGAATCCCTGAGCGTGCTGAAACCGGGTGGCAAGCTCATCTCCATCTCCGGTCCACTGGATGCCGAATTTGCCAGGGAAAAGGGACTGAACTTGATGCTGAGGCTGGTGCTGCGCTTCCTGAGTCGCGGAATTCGGGCCAAAGCCAAGCGCCGTGGTGTGCAGTTTTCGTTCCTTTTCATGTGGGCGCAGGGCGATCAGCTGAGCAAAATCACCGCTCTCATCGAAGCCGGCGCGATCCGCCCGGTTGTGGATCGGGTCTTTCCATTCGAAGCGACCAATGACGCCTTGGCCTATGTCGAAACAGGACGCGCCAAGGGCAAGGTCGTCATCAAGGTCAGATAGCAGTTGCCTCGAACGCAGCCTTGAGCGTCTCGAACGGCGCCAGGGCGCCGCGCACCTGCACGACGGCGGCGGCGACGCGATGGGCGCGCAGCACCGCCTCTGCCGGGGCATGGCCGGCAAGGCGGGCTGCGAGGTAGGCGCCGTTGAAGGAGTCGCCGGCGCCGGTGGTGTCGACCGGCGCGGCGACATGCACCGCCGGAACCGATTGCAAGGTTCCGTTTTGCGCGATCAGCGCCGGTTCCTCACCGTTCTTGACGACGACTTCGCCGGCCAGCTTTCGCAGCCGTTCGGCTGTTTTCTGCGGTGTCGTATCACCAAACAGCATCTGCTCGTCGGGAAAGGTCGGGAGCGCGATGTCGGCGACGGCGAGTGCCTCGAGGATCGCGGCCTGCGCGTCCTCGCGCCGGCGCCACAGCCGCGGCCGGTAATTGGGATCGAAGGCAATCAGCGAGCCGGCCGCGCGCGCCGTGGCCACGGCCGTCAGCAGTACCTTGCGTGGAGCCTCGTCGAGGATTGCCAAAGTGATTCCGGAAAAATAGACAAGCGCCTGATTTTCAAGGCTTTTCTGCAAAGCGGCTGGGTCCGAAGCCAACTGCCTTGCGGCCGCATCGGCCCGCCAATAGGTGAAAGAACGTTCGGCGCCGGTCAGCGTGATCGCATAGAGGCCGGGGCGGGCGCCCGCTATCACCGGGCTGGCGCCGATGCCGATGCCGTTCTCGGCCAGGAACTTGATCTGGTCGCGTGAGAACGGGTCGTCGCCGAAGGCCGACACATAGGTCGCCGGCCGCTCGCCGCTCAAGGCATGCAGCGCCCACAAAGTGTTGAACGTATCGCCGGCAAAGCCCATGCGCCAGTTCGGCCCGGCCTGGCCCGAAAGCTCGAGCATGCACTCGCCGATCGAGGCGATGCCGTTTCCTGCCATGAAGCACTCCTCCGTCCTGCAATTGCGGTGCTGTAGCTTTTTGCAGCCGGCAGCGCCATGCTTGGCGACGGCGGATTCTTGCGCTGGGCGCGATTTCCCACAGGGGCGTGGGACGCGATCTGCCCAGCGAAACGTTATCCGCAGAACAGGAATGGGTTTAGCATCGTTATGGCGTTATCTTCTTGGGGGCCTCGGCCTGGCTGCCTTGCTCGCCGGCGTGCTGGCAATCGTCTATCTGACGGCGCCGCATGCGCCGCAACCAAGCTCGGATGTCGGCCGTTCCAAGACGACGGCGAACAAGCTGTTCGCGGCGACTTTCGAGCCCGAGAAAGGCGTCATCCGGCAGGGCGAACTGGAATCCTGGCTGCTGACGCTCAAAACCGTCGAGGGTGCGCCGGTGGAAGGTGCTGCGATAACGATTTCCGGCGGCATGCCGCAGCACAAGCACGGTCTGCCGACCAGCCCGCAGGCGACCGATTACCTCGGCGCGGGGCGCTATCGCATCGACGGCGTGAAATTCACGATGAGCGGGTGGTGGCAATTGCATTTTGCCATTTCCGCTGCGGCCGGTTCGGACACTGTCGTCTTCAATGTGGTGCTGTGAGCCACTGATGAGCCGGTTTCCCAGTCTTCTCGCGTTGGCGGTGGTGGCCGTACTTGCCGGCTGCGGCAGACCGGAGTTTTCCGATGCCGAAAAGCAGACCATCGCCTCGCTGGCGCTATCCAAGCTGCCGCCGCTGAAGCCCGATACCACCAATCGCTTCGCCGATGTGCCGGCCGCCGCGGCACTCGGCTCGACGCTGTTTTTCGACACCGGGATGAGCGGCGACGGCACGGTATCGTGCTCGACCTGCCACAAGATCGACCGGCAGTTCCAGGACGACCTGCCGCAAGCGGTCGGCGTCGGCCGCACCAACCGTCGTACCATGCCGCTGGCCGGCGTCGTGCATGATCCCTGGTTCTTCTGGGACGGGCGGCGCGACAGCCTGTGGGCGCAAGCGCTGACACCGCTCGAAAATCCGCTGGAGCAGGCCGGCAGCCGCGCCGCCTTCGCGCATTACATCAAGGCCCGCTTCGGCGAGCGCTACGAGCGCATCTTCGGGCCGCTGCCGGACCTTTCGGGCGTGCCGGCCAATGCCGGCCCGCTCGGCACCGATGCCGAGAAGGCGGCCTGGAACGCCATGCCCGCCAGCCAAGCCGAGGAGGTCAACCGCGTCTTTGCCAACATCGGCAAGGCGATCGCCGCCTTCGAGAGCTCGATCGCGCCGCCGCAGACACGCTTCGACCGCTTTGCCATCGACCTGGCTGCGGGCGCCGAGCCGAAAGGCGACGCCGCCTTTTCGCCGGAGGAAATCCTCGGCCTAAAGCTGTTCATCGGCAAGGCCAATTGCGTGACCTGCCACAATGGCCCGCGTTTTACCGACGGCAGCTTCCACAACACCGGCGTGCCGCCGGTCGCGGGCCTGCCGCCGGATCGCGGGCGCGTCGACGCGGTGGCGCAGGTCGAGGCCGATCCGTTCAACTGTTTCGGCGCCTTTCGCGACGGCGATGCCAGCGCCTGCCGCGAACTGCGCTTCATGGTCAAGACCGGGCCGGAACTCGTCCGCGCCTACAAGACGCCGTCGCTGCGCGGTGCCGCCACCCGTCCGCCCTACATGCATGCCGGGCAGTTTTCCTCGCTGGACGAGGTGGTGGCGCATTATTCGAAGGCGCCGGCAAGTGTCGAGGGTGTGTCAGAGGTCCACCCGCTGCAGCTTTCGGACCGCGAGCGCGCGGCGCTGGTGGCGTTTTTGAAGACACTGGCGGAGTGAGGGTGGCTCAGCCCGCTCTGTAGCGATCGGCTTTCTAAGTCCTTCACTCCGCCAACATTACCGCAACAGCGCTCTCCTACCGATCCTTCACTGTCTCCATCGCGACAAACGTCGAGGTCTGGGCAACGTGCGGCAGGGCGGAGATGCGCTCGCCGAGCACGCGGCGGTAGGCGGCGATGTCGGTGGTGCGGACCTTCAGCAGATAGTCGAAGCTCGACGCCATCATGTGGCACTGCTCGATCTCCGGCACCGCCTGCACGGCGCGGTTGAAGGCGTCGAGCGCGGCCGAGCGGGTGTCGGAAAGTTTCACCTGCACGAAGGCGACATGACCTTCGCCCATGCGCTCGCGATCGATGATCGCCTGGTAGCCCCTGATAAAGCCATCCTTTTCCAGCCGCTTGACCCGCGCCTGCACCGGCGTCTTCGACAGGCCGACTTTTGCCGCGAGTTCCGACATGGAAAGCCGGCCGTTGCTGCCCAGCGCCGACAGGATGTTCCTGTCAATGCGGTCCAATTGGTCTTCTGTCATTGAAATTCTGGTCAAAATGGCGGGCATCAGCCGCCATGATAGATCAATCGACCTGCGCTGTCGATTTCTTTGGACCGACTGCGATCGGGCTTTGTGCTAGCTTTGCGCCATTCGGTCCGGCGACCGCCGGCCCGCTCCCTGATGCTTGCTCTACAGGACCGTCATGCCAGCGCTCGATGCCATCCGCCAGCAGATCCGTGCCAATTACCTGCCTGACGAAGACGAGGCTGTGAAGCGGCTGGCCGAGGCGACGGGGCTTTCGGGGAAAGACCGAAAGGCGATCTCGGCCCGCGCCGCCGATCTGGTGCGGGCAGTGCGCGGCTCGTCCGATCCGCGGCTGATGGAAGTCTTCCTGTCCGCCTACGGCCTCTCGACCAAGGAGGGCGTGGCGCTGATGTGCCTGGCCGAGGCGCTGCTGCGGGTGCCCGACACCGAGACGATGGACGATCTCATCGCCGACAAGATCGCGCCGCACGACTGGTCGGCGCATGCGGGCGGCTCGAGCTCGATCTTCATCAACGCGTCTACCTGGGCGCTGATGCTGACCGGCCGCGTGCTCGACGAAGGCGAGGGCGGCATCGAAGGCACGCTGCGCGCCATGGTGCGCCGGTTGGGCGAGCCGGTCATCCGCAAGGCGGTGGCGGCGGCGATGCGCGAGATGGGCGAGCAGTTCGTGCTCGGCCGCACCATTGCCGAGGCGGTCAGGCGCGGCCGGCCGATGACGCAGAAGGGCTATCTCTATTCGTTCGACATGCTGGGCGAGGCGGCCCGCACCGAGGCCGATGCCTTGCGCTATCTCAAGGCCTATGCCGACGCCATCTCGTCGCTCGATGCCGGCGCCAACGGCCCCGACATCCGCCAGAACCACGGCATCTCGGTCAAACTGTCGGCGCTGCATCCGCGCTATGAAGTCACGCAGAAGGAAAAGATGCTGCCCGTCATGGCCGAGCGGCTGTTCTCGCTGGCGCTGGCGGCGCGCCACTCGCGCATGGGCCTCAACATCGACGCCGAGGAAGCCGACCGCCTCGATTTGTCGCTGGACGTCATCGAGCGGGTGCTGGCCGAGCCGGAGCTTGCCGGCTGGAACGGTTTTGGCGTCGTCGTGCAGGCCTATGGCCCACGCGCCGCGTTCGTTATCGACTGGCTCTACGAACTGGCGAGGAAATATGACCGCAGCATCATGGTGCGGCTGGTCAAGGGCGCCTATTGGGACACCGAAATAAAGCGGGCGCAGACGCTCGGGCTCGACGGCTATCCGGTCTTTACCCGCAAGGCTAACACCGACGTCTCCTACCTGGCTTGCGCGAAGAAGCTGTTGGCGATGACCGATCGCATCTATCCGCAATTCGCCACCCACAACGCCCACACCGTCGCCGCCATCCTGTCGATGACGACGGACCGCGATACATTCGAATTCCAGCGGCTGCACGGCATGGGCGAAGCTCTGCACGAGACGGTGCGCAAAGCCGAAGGCACGCGCTGCCGCATCTATGCGCCGGTCGGCGCCCATTCCGACCTGCTTGCCTATCTGGTCCGCCGGCTGCTGGAGAACGGCGCCAATTCCTCCTTTGTCCACCAGCTCACCGACGAGGAGGTCGAGCCCGAGGACATTGCCCGCGACCCACTCGAGACGGTGGAGAAACAAGGCCCCGCCGCCAATCCGGCGATCGTGCCGCCGTCGGCGATCTTCGGTCCCGGCCGGCGCAACTCCAAGGGTTTCGATATCACCGACACGCTGACGCTGGCTGCGATCGACAAGGCGAGGGCCGAGTTCGCCGGGCCGGAGCGCTGGCACGCCAAGCCGGTCAGCCGCGCTGCCGGCTACGGCAAGCAGCGTCCGGTCGTCAATCCGGCAAAACCTTCGGAAGTGGTCGGCACGGTCAGCGAGGCCGGCGCCAAGCAGGTCGAGACCGCCGTGCGCATCGCCGTCGAGGCACAACCGGCGTGGGCAAGACGCCCGGTTGCCGAGCGCGCCGCCATCCTCAACCGGGCGGCCGATCTCTACGAAGCGAACGCCGTCGAGTTCTTTGCACTCGCCGCCCGCGAGGCCGGCAAGTCGCTCGCCGACGGCGTTGCCGAGGTGCGCGAGGCGGTCGATTTCCTGCGCTATTATGCGGCCGAGGCCGGAAATGCCGAGGCGGGAACCGAGGCGCGCGGCGCCATCGCCTGCATCTCGCCGTGGAATTTTCCGCTCGCCATCTTCACCGGACAGATTGCGGCAGCACTCGTCACCGGTAATTCCGTTATCGCCAAGCCTGCCGAACAGACGCCGCTGATCGCTTTTCGCGCCGTCCAGCTGCTGCGCGAGGCCGGCGTGCCGGAAGGCGTCATCCAGCTTCTGCCCGGCGACGGCCCCTCGGTCGGCGGCCCGCTGACCGCTGACCCGCGCATTGCCGGCGTCTGCTTCACCGGCTCGACGGAGGTCGCCAAGCTGATCGAAAAGCAACTCGCCGAGACCGCTGCGCCCGATGCCATGCTGATCGCCGAGACCGGCGGCCTGAACGCCATGATCGTCGATTCCACTGCGCTGCCCGAACAGGCGGTGCGCGACATCCTGGCCTCCGCCTTCCAGAGTGCCGGCCAGCGCTGCTCGGCATTGCGCATTCTCTACGTGCAGAAGGACGTCGAGAAGAAGATGCTGGAGATGCTGAAAGGCGCGATGGAAGCGCTCAGCCTCGGCGACCCCTGGCGGGTATCGACCGATGTCGGCCCGGTCATCGACGACGAGGCGCAAGCGTCGATCCGCGACTACTGCACCAAAATGGGCCTGCAGGGCCGGCTGATCGCCAAACTCGAAGCACCGAAGGATGGCCGCTTCGTTGCGCCGCACGTCTTTCGGGTCAAGGGCATCGAGGAGCTGGAGCGCGAGGTGTTCGGGCCGGTGCTGCATGTCGCCACCTTCGATGCCGACGAGATCGATGCGGTGATCGCGGCGATCAACCGCAAGGGCTATGGCCTGACCTTCGGCCTGCACACCCGCATCGAAGGCCGCGCCCAGCATTTCGTCGACGGCATCAATGCCGGCAACATCTACGTCAACCGCAACCAGATCGGCGCCGTCGTCGGCGCGCAGCCGTTTGGCGGCGAGGGGCTTTCCGGCACCGGGCCGAAGGCTGGCGGCCCGCATTATCTCCGGCGCTTCCGCAAGGGGCCGGAGGCCGGCACCCATCTTGCCGAAGGCCGCAAGGTGACGGCGACCGAGCTCGCCGACAATCTGCCGGACCCGGCGTTTGGCGGCTGGTCGACGCGTCCGGATCGCGTTGCCATCCTGAGGAAACATCTACGCGGTAAGGGTGCCGCGGCCATCGGCGCTGCCGCCGCCATCGATTTCGGCCAGGTCGACCTGCCCGGGCCGACCGGCGAGGCCAACACGCTGTCGCTGTCGCCGCGCGGGCGCGTGCTGTGCCTCGGTCCCGACGCGGATACGCTGCTTGCTCAGACGATCCAGGCGCTGGCCGCCGGCAACGCGGTGCTCGCCGTCGCGCCCGGCGCGCCGGCGGCGCTATCAGCGCTGACCGGCAAGGGCCTGCCGCTGGCGGCGATCGACGGCCGGCCGGACCCGGTCGAAGCGCGCTCGCTGCGGGTCGATGTCGTGGCCTTTTCCGGCACGCCCGAGGCCGCGCGCATCGTGCGCAAGGTCATCGCCGAGCGCGCCGGCCCGATCGTGCCGCTGGTCAGCGAAGTCTATTATCCGGCCGCCTATGCGCACGAGCGCGCCGTCTGCGTCGACACCACGGCAGCGGGCGGCAATGCCAGCCTGCTGGCCGCTGCGTAGGGTTTCGCCAGGGTTCGCGTATCGCGGGCCGTGTAAATCGCTTCAGGTTTCCCCTCACCCTTACTCTCTCCCCTGAAGAACGGGGAGAGGGGTCGCCCAGCGTTGCGTCCACGCCCCTTCTTCCCGTTCTTTACGGGAGAAGGTCCCGGCAGCGGGTTGAGGGGCGGCGCCGGCTTTGGTGGCTGAGAGCGATAGTTACCTGATACCGAGCGGCACCTCGAACTGCCAAGCCGAGCGACCGGCTCCTTCCGGAATGGGAGGAAACGGAGAAGCCCGGCGGACTGCGTCGAGTGCGGCTTTGTCCAGCGCGGCAACACCCGAACTGCCCGTCAGCCTGGCCGACCGGACGCTGCCATTCGATGCGACGGTAAAGGCGACGGTAGCCGTGCCGGTGGCGCGCGTGCGTGTCGAATTGAACGCCCGCACCAGCTTAGACCTGATCTTGCCGGGATAGTTGGTGACGGTCGCATTGCCGACGCCTGATTTGCCGCCCCTGCTGGCGGTCAGGATCTTGCCGTCCTTCTTGCCGTCGGCCGCGCCGCGCGCGACATCCGTTTCGTCGCGGCCGCCGGAACCGGTCTTTCCCTTCTTGGTGTCGGCCTTGGCAAGTGCCTTGCTCGCCTTGTCGCGCGCGATCGGCTTTTCAGGCTCATCTGGTTCGGCTTTCCCGGCCGGCTTTTTCTGCGCGGTTGCCTTCTTCTTCGGCTCGGCCTGCCTGGGCTTCGGCCTGTCCGGCTTCGGTTCTTCCGCCGCGCCGACAGTCTCGGTCGTCTGAACTGTTTCGGCTGGCGCCGGGTCGGCTGGTGCCGGCGCGTTTGTCTCGGCCGGCTCGGCCGTTTCGGCTGCGCTGACTGGCGGCGGCACGGCATTGTCGTCGGCAGGCACCAGCCTGTGGGTCGTAAGAATGTCGGGCGATGGGTCCTGGCGGGCAGGGTGGACGGGTTGGGCAGGTGCGGGATCGGTGCGATCGGCAGGCGCAGCAGCTTCCGTGGCGGCCTCGCTGACCGGCTCGACCACTTCTGTTCCGGAAGCTTCGGCCGCGTCAGTGACCGGCTGGAGCGTCTCCTCCGCCGCGGTCGCCTGTGCCTCGACCGTTTCGACGGGCTTGGCGTCGAGCATGGTCACCATCGTTACGTTGGCCACTTCCGGGTCGTCTGCGGCATCGCCGGCTGCCTGCTGCGGGTCGGCGCCGAGCAGCATTTCGCCTTGCTGGTCGGCACCTTCGATCCTTGGCCGGTCGTCCGGCAGCGTGAGAAAAGCCAGCGCCACGGCTGCGTGGAGTGCGCAAGAGCAGGCGATCGCCACTGTCCAGTTGCGGCGCCGCTGCTTCTGTCGTGCCTGCCGCATTGGCTCCACAGGCACCGTAGGCAAGTTGCCGTCGGCATCGACGATATAACTGTCTTCCGGTCTGTCGCGCAGCGAAACACGCAGCGCCTCGCGCGGGATGGCGAAATCCGGATCGTCCGGCTCCGGCGCCAGGAAACCGGCTAGCGGCCACGCCACGGCGTTTCGTGCGAAGGCGGGTTCCAGTCCCAAAATTCAGACCCCGAAGGCGATGCCGGTCCTGGTCTGCGTGTTCAGCCCGCGCATGCAGGCATTCGGCTCGGCGCCGGCGCATTCCGTGGCGCTGTTGATCAACACGCGGCTGAGCTTGCCGCAATCGGTGCCGGCAAGGTCGAAACGCGTCACCTTGGTCTTGCCTGCCGGCAGCTCCTTGAAATCGAGCACGGTCAGCCGATCGACGACACCGACTTCGTTAAACAGCGCGATCTCGAATGCCGCCTTGGACAGATCGGCACCGAGATTGTTGGTGACCACGAAGGTCAGGCGGCAGCCCTTGTCGGATGGTTGCGCGCCGTTCAGTTCTAGGTTCAGCGCCGGCGCTGGCTGCTGTGTCCATGCCGGAGCCGCCGCAAGCGATATTGCCAGCACCGCGGCGAACAGACGAAGGGATGCCGTCATGCCTGTCATTGTCGTCAGCCTCCAAACCTCATGGTCGCCGCCAGCTTCAGGGTGACGCCGGGCTCGTAGACGACGCTCGTCGTCGATGCGTTCAGCGGGTTTACGTATTTGACGTCGAACAGATTGTCGGCGCGAAAATCGACCTTGAAATTGTCGGTCGCCTGGTAGCTGGCGAAGGCATTGACCAGCGTATAGTCCTTGGCCACCGCGTTGCCCTGCGGCTTGCCGTTGTATTGCACCTCGCCGCCGATGGTCAGCCTGTCCTCGAGGAAGCGAAACCCGAGTTGCCCGGTGACCTGGGAGGAGGGGACCGTGACAAGGTCCGCCCGTTCGCCTTCATAGGAGATGGTGTGGCCGTCGGTGACCGACGCCGACAGCCCGGCAAAACCCCAGGCTGCGTCATAGACGCCCTCCATCTCGAAGCCGTGAATCCTGGCCTTGGCGAAATTCTGGTACCGGAAGCAGATCGGGATGTCCGGACCGAATGGGCAGCCGCTGGTCGGGTCGAACGGCGACAACGTCACGCCGTCGATGTAGTCATCGACGTTGTTGTTGAAATAGGCCGCCTTCAGCCGCAGCGCGTCATCAGCCTCGATGACGCCATTGGTGCTGTAATTGACGCCAAACTCCACCGTCTTGCCGATTTCAGGCTTCAAATTCGGATTGGGGAGAAACGGGAAGCTGACGCCTGACGGATGATTGCCGCTGATCAGCGTCTCCGACAGCGACGGAGAACGGTAGCCTTCCGCATAGGTGCCGTAGAATTGCAGCCCGGAAAGGCCGGCGGTTTCGAAGGGCGAAACGCCCACTGTGATGCGTGGCGACAGCCGGTTGCCAGAGGTTTCGCCGACATCGCTGTCGAGCTTGTAGCTGTCGTAACGCAGCCCGGCGATGACCTCGAGCCAGTGCCAGGTGAGCTTGTCCTGAACGTAAGCGCCGGAGACGTTTCTATCGCCCGAAGGCGTGTAGAAACTGTCGCCGCCCGCCGCGCCGCCTGTCTCGACATCGTCGCCGACCCAGTCGCCGCCATAGGACAGCTCATGCGCGATTCCAACGGTCTCGAATCTCGACGTGTTCCAGATGTCGATGCCGGAAGTTCCGATATCGAATGTCGACATCGAACCCGCTGGCAGGATGATCGGAAGACCGGTGACCGGATCAAACCGGTTTTGCGCGACAAGGGTCGTCAGATCGAGCTTGGTCTTGTTGTAAGACGCGTTGATGTGGAGATCGAGCCAGCTCTTGTCTTCGTCGGTGATGTTGTAGCGGGCCGTGAAGGTATTCGCCTTCAGGTCGGCGTCGTTCACCGGCGCACTGCCGCTGGTTTCGGTCCATCGGTCGTTCGAGCCGATCCAGCCGAGCTTCAGCTCGCTGTTGTCGCTGGGGCGGATGGTCGTCTTGAGCAGCCCGCTCAAGACATCGAAGCCGGTGCCCGCTACAGTGTCGCCGCCGCCATGCCTGTAGTCGTCATAATCGCGGTAGACGATGTTGCCGAGCACGTCCCAATTCTCGTTGATCCGATAGGCACCGCTGGCGCTGGTGGTCCAGCCTTCGCCGTTGGTTTCGTAGCGCCCGGTCGCTGCTGCTGCCCAGGTCTCGTCCGACCTGAGGAAATCCTGCGCATCCTTGGTGTCAAAAAAAACGACGCCGCCGATCGCCCCGGAGCCATAGGTGTTGGCGACCGGGCCGCGGATCACGTCAACGGATTTGATTAATTCGGGATCGATGTAGAAGGTCGATTGCGTGCCATGATCCGAGCGCTGGAAATTCTGACGGGCGCCGTCGACGATGACGGAGACGCGGCCGAAATCCTGCAGGCCGCGGATGTTGATGCTGGAGCTGACACGCCTTGCGTCGGCCTGGACGGCGACACCCGGCACACCGAACAGCATTTCGTTGGGCGTCGTCGCCATGCGGCGCTCGAGCTGTTCCTCGTCGACATGGCTGGCTGACGCAAGCGATTCGATCGCCGTCTCGCCGGTGCGGCTGAGGATCAGGATCTTGTCGAGCAGCGTGGTACCCGTCGGAGCCGGCTTTGCCTGTTCGGGCTGTTGTGACGGGTCAGTCCGTTGCTGGCCGGTTGCCGGTTGGGCGGCCTGCTGGGCGCCGGCCGGTGTGGCGAGCAGCGGGATCGCCGCCGCGCCGGCCAGCAACGCGGCCATTTTGCTTGCCATAGAACCCATTTTTCTTGCCGTCGACCAGTGTGCCAGGCCGCTGCCCGCCGGCCGTCCCCAATTCGCCAACCCCATGCTGCAACTCCAAGAATCCATGTTCGATGCTGGCTGGCTTGGGGCTCGCTGGCATTTTTCATCGCGTCCGGCGCCTTAAATGTTGACTAATTTACTCCGGTATTGCACTGCTAGATAACATGACCATTCAAGTCAAGAATTGAATCGGCATTCACGCAGGCGCCGAGCCAGATGCCCGGCACAGGAAAGGGATCGAACCAATGAACACGCACAATCCCAGCGACTTTCGCTATCGCGTCCGCCGTTCCGACGAAAATTCCATCCGTTTCGACCGGGTCCAATCGGCCGTGAGAACGCTGTCCAGCAACACGCTGTTCCAGGGTGAGCACGAGATCGGCATCGAGCATCATGGTGCGCTGTATCGGCTGAAGATCACCCGGCAGGGCAAGCTCATCCTCAACAAGTAGGTGGTAGAAATGGACCAGCGCGTAAAACCCGCCCCGCACGAGATCCGGCGGGCACGGGCAGACAATCCGAAGATGCGCGAGCGTGAGCTCGCCGCCCAGCTGAGGATTTCGGAGGCCGAACTGGTCGCCGCGCATTGCGGCGACGGGGTCGTGCGCGTCGAGCCGCGTGTCAACGACCTCTTGACTGGCCTCGAAGCTGTCGGTGAGGTGATGGCGCTGACCCGCAACGAAAGCGCGGTGCACGAGAAGATTGGCGTCTACGACAAGGTCGTCACCGGCAATCACAATGCCATGGTGCTCGGCGAAAACATCGACCTGCGCATCTTCCCGAAAGTCTGGGCGCACGGCTTTGCCGTGGAAAAGCGCGATGGCGCCGACATCCGCCGCAGCCTGCAGTTCTTCGACACCGCAGGCGAGGCGGTACACAAGGTGCATCTCAGGCCAGCCTCCAACCTCTACGCCTATCAGAAACTGGTGGCCGGGCTGGAATCGCCGAACCAGGAGCCGACGGTGGCGATTTCAGCGGGCACGGCTGACGAGACCGAGACTGCGGACAATTCGGCGAGCGTCGACGATCTGCGCAACCGCTGGAGCCAGTTGACCGACGTGCACCAGTTCTTCGGCATGCTGAAGACACTGAAGATCAACCGCCGACAGGCGGTGCGCATGGTCGGCCAGGACTACGCCTGGCTGGTGGACAAGGATGTAGTGAACGCCATGTTCAACCACGCCGCTGCCGGCGCCATTCCGATCATGTGCTTTGTCGGCAATCGCGGCTGCATCCAGATCCATTCCGGCCCCGTCGCCTCGATCAAGCCGATGGGACCATGGCTCAACGTGCTCGACGAGACCTTCCATCTGCACCTGCGGACCGACCACATCGATGAGGTCTGGGCCGTGCGCAAGCCGACCAAGGACGGCCATGTCACGTCGCTGGAAGTCTATGGCGCCGACGGCAAGATGATCATCCAGTTCTTCGGGAAGCGGCACGAAGGCGAAAGCGAGCGCGAAGACTGGCGCTTTCTGGCCGAAAACCTGCCGCGTATCCCAAGCCCGACCGCAGCCTGAGGAAAAACGACGATGGTTCTTGTCTCCAGGCTGGCATCGGTCTCCAGGCCGGCGCTTGGTCCTGCGGCCGCCGTTTTCTTGGCATTCGCCACGCTGATGACGGCTCAAGCCGCCGAGGGCATCGCGACTTTCGCCGGTCGCTCGAGGATCGTGGCTATTGGTGGCTCGATCACCGAGATCGTCTACGCGCTCGGCGAGCAGGATCGGCTGGTTGCCCGCGATTCGACCAGCCGTTACCCCGAGGCGGCGCTCAAGCTGCCTGATGTCGGCTACATGCGCCAGCTTTCGCCGGAGGGTGTGCTGTCGGTCAATCCGTCGGGCATATTGGCCCTGCACGGCAGCGGACCGAAGGAAGCCGTCGACGTCTTGAAGAAATCAAGCATACCGTTCATCGAGGTGCCCGAGCGCTATGATAATCAAGGCATTCTCGAAAAGATCCACATCGTCGGCAAGGCGCTCGGCACCGAGGCCAAGGCCGATGCGCTGGCGGCCCAGACAGACGCCAAGCTGAAGGCAGCTGAAAAGCAGACCGCCTCGATCAAGGAGCGCAAGCGCATCCTGTTCGTGCTGTCGATCCAGGGCGGCAGGCTGCTTGCCGCCGGCAGCGACACCGCCGCCGACGGCATCATCAAGCTGTCGGGCGGCATCAACGCCATCGATGGCTTTGCCGGCTACAAGCAATTGTCGGACGAGGCAGTCATCACCGCCAGGCCCGACGTGATCCTGATGATGAACAATGCCGGGCCGGCCACCGCGGATGACGAATTGTTTTCGAACCCTGCCGTGGCTTCGACGCCGGCGGGTGCCGCCCGCAAGCTGATCCGCATGGACGGCGGCTATCTGCTCGGCTTCGGCCCGCGCACGGCCGACGCCATCCATGATCTCGCCGTCTCGCTCTATGGCAGCCAGGTCGCGGATTGAGCGCGATGGCCGATCATTCGATCGCCGGTGCGACGGGCATCATGGCGACGGCAGGTGACCGTTCGCGGCGTGCCTGCCTCGTCATCGTGCTACTCTGCGTCGGGCTGGTTATCGCCGTGCTGTTGTCGCTGACCTCCGGCGCGTCCGATGCCTCGGCCATCGGTGTCATGCACAACTGGCTGTTCGGCGCGTTGCCCGGCGACGCGGCGTTGAGCGCCCGCGACCGCCTGATCATCCATGACATCCGTCTGCCGCGCATCATTCTGGGCGTGCTGATCGGTGCATCGCTTGCCGTCTCCGGTGCCGTCATGCAGGGGTTGTTCCGCAATCCGCTGGCCGACCCCGGCCTGATCGGCGTTTCGGCTGGATCGAGCCTCGGTGCGGTCGCCGTCATCGTGCTTGGTTCGACCATGCTGGCGCCGCTAACTTCGGCGCTCGGCACGCTGGCTCTGCCGCTGGCTGCGTTCTGCGGCGGGCTGGCGACGACATTGCTGCTCTATCGGGTCGCGACACGACAAGGCCGGACCTCGGTCGCCACCATGCTGCTCGCCGGCATCGCGCTGGCGGCGCTTGCCATGGCGCTGACCGGCATCCTGATCTTCATGGCCGACGACCGGCAATTGCGCGACCTGACCTTCTGGCAGCTCGGTTCGCTGGGCGGCGCAACCTGGCAGAAGATCGGCTCGGTCGGGCCGGTCATCGTGCTGGCGCTGGCGGCAATGCCGTTCCTGGCGCGCGGCCTCAACGCGCTGGCGCTTGGCGAGGCCACCGCCGGCCATCTCGGCATCCCGGTGCAGCGGCTGAAATACACCGCCATCATCGGCGTCTCGGCAGCGGTCGGCGCCTCCGTCGCGGTCAGCGGCGGCATCGGCTTCGTCGGTATCGTCGTACCGCATTTGCTGCGTTTGCTGATTGGCCCGGACAACCGCTATCTGCTGCCTGCATCGGCACTGCTTGGTGCGGCGCTGCTGCTTTTGGCCGACGCCGTCGCCCGCACCATCGTCGCCCCGGCCGAATTGCCGATCGGCATCGTCACCGCGGTCGCCGGCGCACCGTTCTTCCTGTGGATACTGCTGCGTAAGCGCGGCGTCATCGACCTGTGAGAGACTGTTTGGAAACTCTACTCTGGCGGCCATCTGATGGCGTTTTTCTGCGCTTCCGGTGCTCACGGACCCAAATGTCCGCTCCGCTCCGGTTCTCGAAACCACCACCATATGACTCGCCAGAGCGAATTTCGAAACAGTCTCTAAGAGGGTTTTTATGATCGAAGCGCGCGATGTCTCGGTGGCGATCGGCGGCAAGCGCATTGTCGCCAATGTCGATTTCGAGGCGCGGCCGGGCGAAATCGCGGCCATTGTCGGCCCCAACGGTGGTTCGGGCAAGACGACCTTCCTCAGAGCAATGTCCGGCGATCTTGGCTATTCGGGAGAGGTCACCGTCAACGGCCGCAATCTATCGGCGATGAAGCCGGTCGAGGCGGCGACGGTCCGTGCAGTGCTGCCGCAGGCGACGACGCTGTCCTTCCCGTTCACCGTGCGCGAGATCGTCAGGCTAGGCCTGGTCGGCGGGCGCTCCGGCGCCTTGCCCGGCGAGGACCAGCGCCTGCCCGAACGGGCGCTGGCTCGCGTCGACCTCGAGGGTTTTGCCGGCCGCTTCTACCAGGAGCTATCCGGCGGCGAACAGCAGCGCGTGCAGCTTGCCCGCGTTCTGTGCCAGGTCTGGGCGCCGGTGCTCGACGGCAAGCCGCGCTATCTGTTCCTCGACGAGCCGGTGTCCAGCCTCGACATCAAGCACCAGCTAATCATCATGGACATCGCTCGCGATTTCGCCAGACGCGGCGGCGGCGTGGTCGCCATCCTGCACGACCTCAATTTGACGGCGATGTATGCCGACCGGATTTTGGTCATGCATCACGGCAGGCTTGCCGCTAAAGGTTCGCCGCAACAGGTGCTCAGCGACGAGCTGATCGAAAAGGTCTTCGATTGCCGGCTGAAGGTCGGCGTGTTGCCGGCGGCAAACATGCCGTTCGTACTGCCGCAATCGGCGGCTTAGGCAATCAGAGAACTCAAGCGGCCGGCGCCCTTTGCACCAGCATGTCGATGCCGAGCAGGTGCCGCACATTGGGGCGCGCCGCCACCAGATCGGCGATCGTGTAGCGCGACAGTACCGCGAAGAAGGCGTTGAGCGCTTCGCGCAATGCCGAATTCAAGGCGCAGCTGTCGACCAGCGGGCATTCGGCGGCATCGTTCTCGAAGCACTCGGCCATGGCAAAGCTTTCCTCAGTCACCCGCACGACATCGAACAGGCTGATTGATTCGGCCGCACGGCCGAGCCTGACGCCGCCATTCCTGCCGCGCACCGTTTCGATCAGCCCGTGCTCGACCAGCGGCTGCAGGATCTTGAACAGGAAAAGTTCCGATACCGAATAGGCGGCGGCGATCTCGGGGATGCGGCTCAACCGTTCGGTGTTGGCGGCGCAATACATCAGAATGCGCATGGCGTAGTTTGTCTGACGGGTAAGCCGCATCGTGTCCTCACATAGCAGTGGTTGGCGTCAATATGGCCTATAGTTTGGAACAATTCCAGACTGGCGCTGCATAATAGATGAATTTCGGCCTCAAGTTTGCGTGCACGATTGCGCGCGCTGAAACCAGCGGCGCGCTTTCCGGGGCAGGCGGCACTAGATAAGTTCGCATACACGATCAGGAGCGGCCCATCATGTCTCGACCAGCCCCGGCATTTGCATCTGTCGCGTCCGCCCGGTTCGATGCCGATGCCAAGCTTTCGGCGCTCAGGCGCACCAAGTTCGTTGCCGCCGCAGCACTTGCGTTTTGCGTGCTGGTCTTTGCGGTGGCGAAATCGCTCGAGAGCCGGCATGCGTGGCTGGGCTTCGTCGCCGCTTTCGCCGAGGCGGCGACGATCGGCGGGCTGGCCGACTGGTATGCGGTGGTGGCGCTGTTTCGGCGGCCGCTTGGCCTGCCAATCCCGCATACGGCCATCATCCCGGAAAACCAGAACCGCATCGCCGACAATCTCGGCCGCTTCATCGAGGTCAATTTCCTGGCGCCGGAACCGGTGCGCGAAAAGCTCGCCGAGGTGGACTTTTCGGCGCTGGTCGCGGACTGGCTGGCCGACCCGAACCGCGCCGCCGATTTGTCGCGTTTCGTTGGCCGGCTGGTGCCGCAGACGCTGGCAGCGGTCGAGCAATCCGGGCTGCGCGGATTCGTCACCAGCCGCATGCTGGAGCAGATCGAGAAGGTACCGCTGGCGCCGCTTGCCGCCGAGCTGCTGTCGGCGCTGACCGACGATCGCCGCCACCAGAAATTATTCGACGAGTTCACCAAGGTGGTCGGCCGCTTCCTGAGCGACGAGCAGGCGCTGGCGACGATGCGCGAGAAGATCCGCGAGGAACTGCCGTCGCTGTTCAACCTGTTTCGCGCCGACGCCTATCTGTTGAAGAAGATCGTTGCGTCGGCCGGCTCGCTGCTCGATGAGGTGCGGGCCGATCCGCACCACCCGATGCGAGCCGAATTCGACCTTTTCGTCGAAACCTTCGTCGAGCGGTTGAGGACATCCAAACAATATGCCAGGCGCGCCGAAAAGCTGAAGCGCGATTTCCTTGCCCGGCCGGAGCTCAGCGCGTTGGCCGGCGATATGTGGGACAGCCTGCGGCTGTTCATCGAACAGGACGCCAAGGCGCCGAATTCGATGATCCGCGACCATCTCGCCACCATGTTCGTCGAGGTCGGCCGCCATCTTGCCGACGACGCGCAGATCAGGGCCGACATGAACCAGGGCTTCATCGTGGCGCTGGCCTCCTTCGTCGAAAGCCAGAAAAGCGGCGTGTCGAAGTTCATCGCCGACCAGGTCAAGCGCTGGGACCTCGCGCAACTGACAAGGCTTATAGAAATGAACATCGGCAAGGACCTGCAATATATCCGCTTCAACGGCATGATCATCGGTGGCCTCGCCGGGCTCGTGCTCTACATCGCCGAACGGCTGTTTCTCGTCGGCTGACTCGTCCGAATGGACCGCTGAGCTTCGCTGCACTATCTTCGGTGCAGTGGCGGCGTTCACGGCAACAGGGGGAGAGAACCAGCATGGCAAAACGACCGGAGTCTGAGTCCTTCATCGACATGTTCGGCAAGTTCGGCCGCGACCTGAAGCTGCCGAATGTCGACGTCGAGGCGATCCTCGCCCACCACGCCAGGAATCTGGAAGCGCTGGAGAAGTCGGCCCGGGCGAGTGCCGCCGGAGCGTCGGCGCTGTTGTCAAGGCAACGCGAGATGCTGCAGGACACACTGCGCGAAATCACCGACATGGCACAAAACTACCGAGCGCCCGGCACTCCGCAGGAAATGATGCAGAAGCAGGCGGCGTTCGCCAGGAAATCCTTCGAGACCGTGCTGAAGAATGCCGGCGAGATGGCCGAACTGGCGAGGGCGTCCGGCACCGAATCGATCGAAATCCTGCGCAGCCGCATCAAGGAGGCGATGGAGGAGATCCGCGCCGGCCATCATAAGGGGTAAGCTGTTCCCCGGCAGCACGCTTGCCGGCAGCGAAGACCGGCGGTTCGCGGCCGAAGATTACGGGCTGGAATCGCACTGGCGAATTGACACGGGGGGCCGGTCGTGGTCCGGAACAGGCAAGCGATCGGGAAAGCAGGAATGACGCAGATACGGCCGAGGACGCCGCCGACCTTCGAGCAACTCAGGGCGATGGCCGGGCAGGAGTTGGGCGTTTCGGACTGGACGTTGGTCGATCAGCACCGCATCGACCAGTTTGCCCAATGCACTGGCGATCATCAATGGATCCATGTCGATCCCGAACGGGCGAAGCGGCAAAGCCCGTTCCGAACGACGATCGCGCATGGCTATCTGACCCTGTCGATCATCGGCGCGCTGGCGCTCGAGATGGGCATCGTGCCCGAAAACACGCAGGCCGCGTTCAATTACGGTTTCGACAAAGTGCGTTTCGTGGCGCCGGTCAGGGTCGGCTCGCGAATCAGGCTGCGCACCACGCTGTTGTCGATGGAAGACAAAGGTCCGGGGCAGTATTTGATGAAGGCCGCCAATACAGTCGAGATCGAAGGCGAGCAAAAGCCGGCGCTGACCGCCGAGACGCTCGTCATGCTTTATGCACGCCGCAAGCGGGCAGGGGCCTGAGGGCACAGCCTCAGGCCAGCAGGCTTCCGGCAGCGCAATCAACGCGACATCGCCTCTTCAAGCGCCCTGAAAATCCGGTCGTCGCCCGATTGGGCGACGTTGAAGCGCATGTAACGGCTGGCCGAAAGGGACAGGCTGAACGCATTGCCGGGCGCAAGCACGACGTTGGCCGACAAAGCGTGACGGGCGACGTCCGCGGCATCTATTTCCTCCGGCAGCCTGCACCATAAAAACATGCCGGCCGGCTGATCTATCCACGGCACGATGCCGATTGCTCTGAGCCGAGTGCCGGTTTCTTCCATGGCGCGCGAGAGCCGCGCGCGCAGCAGATCGACGTGCTTGCGATAGAGGCCGTCCTTCAGCAGCGTCAGCACCAGTTCGGATGCAAGTCGCCCGCTGCCAAAGGATGTGGCAATCTTGAGATCGGTCAAACCTTCCATCCAGTCGCGAGGAGCGGCGATGAAGCCGCAGCGCACCGATGCCGACAGCGTCTTGGAAAAGCTTCCGATATGGATGACCCGGCTGAGGCCGTCGAAGGCCGCCAGCCTGGGGGCGGGCGTGTGTTCGAAATCGGCGAAGATATCGTCCTCGATGATCGTCAGCCCCGACTGATCGGCGAGCTTCAGCACCCGATGGGCAACGACCGGGGACAATATCGCGCCGGTCGGATTATGGAGCGCCGAATTGGTGATGTAGAGGCGCGGCCGGTGCTCGTTCAGCGCCTGCGCGAACAGTTCGATGTCCGGCCCCGAGCGCGTGTAGGGGACGCTGATCACCTTGGCCTGATGGGCGCGCAACAGGGCATGGAAGTTGAAATAGCAGGGATCGTCAACCAACACCGTGTCACCCGGTTCGAGCAGGAACCGGCACAGCAGGTCGATCGCCTGAGTGCCCGATGCCGTCAGCATGATCTGTTCCGGGGACGCTTCGATGCCGTGCTCGGCCATGCGCCGCGCCAGCAGGTGTCGCAACGCCGGCAACCCGAGCGGCGTGCCGTAATCGGTCAGCGCTGCGTCGTCGGCGCGGGCCATCGTCCGCAGCGCGCGACGCAATCCGGCCTCGGGCATCCATGACGCCGGCAACCAGCCGCAACCCGGTTTCAGGACGCCGTCGCCGGCTTCCAGCGATTGGCGCGAGACCCAGAGCGGGTCGACAGCACGGTCAAGCCTGGGGCCGATCTCGGCCAGCGACAGCGGAGCCAGCGGTCCGGCGGCATAGAAGCCCGAGCCTGGCCGCGAGCGGATCATGCCTTCCGCCGCAAGACGTTCATAGGCTTCGACCACGGTGGATTTGGAAACCTGCATGGCCTTGGCGAAAGCCCGGATCGAAGGCAGCCGCATTCCCGGTGTCAGGCCGCGCGAGGCGATCCTGTGCCTGATCGTCGCCATGACGCTTTCGACAAGCGTCCGGCTGCCTTCATCTGTTGTCGTCTGCTCGTCCATCCGTACTGCTCGCCCCACCATGACAGTTTTGTCAAACTGTACCTGATTGTCTCTGGCGGAGCCATACGCACGGCCCGATAGAGGGCGAAATCAGCGGGGCATCTATGGACAAGGCGGCGAGTAGCTGGGCGGCGAGCAGTTGGGCGGCAAGTGGCTGGGTCAACGGGTTCATCGGCGTGCTGATCTTCAGCGGTTCGCTGCCGGCGACGCGCGTGGCGGTGATGGATTTCGATCCGGTGTTCGTAACGGTCGCCCGTGCGGCTTCGGCGGGCATCCTCGGCCTGGGGCTGCTGCTTCTCTTTCGCCAGAAGCGCCCGGAGCGGCGAGATCTGTTCCCGCTGGCGATCGTGGCGCTTGGCGTCGTGGTCGGCTTTCCCCTGCTGACGGCGCTGGCGCTCAAGCACATCACGTCGGCTCACTCCATCATTTTCGTCGGCCTGTTGCCGTTGGCGACCGCGATCTTCGGCGTGGTTCGAGGCGGCGATCGCCCGAAGCCGGCGTTCTGGCTGTTCTCCTGCCTCGGCAGCGCCCTTGTTGCCGGTTTTGCAGTCACGCAAGGCCTGTCGGTCTCGCCGCTCGGCGACATCCTGATGCTGGCCGCCATCATCGTGTGCGGATTGGGCTATGCGGAGGGAGCGGCGCTGTCGCGCAAACTCGGCGGTTGGCAGGTGATTTCGTGGGCGCTGGTGCTGTCGCTGCCGGTCATGCTGGCGCTGACGTTCATCACCATGCCGCCGTCGCTCGAAAGTGCCGGCAGGGGCGCATGGACAGGCTTGGCCTATGTTTCGCTGTTCAGCATGCTGATCGGTTTCGTGTTCTGGTATCGCGGCCTGGCGCAAGGCGGCATCGCCGCGGTCGGGCAGTTGCAACTGCTGCAGCCTTTCTTCGGCCTTGGGCTGGCGGCAGCGCTGCTGCATGAGCAGGTCAGTCCCGCCATGATCGCCGTCACCGCCGCCGTCGTGCTTTGCGTCGTCGGTGCCAAGAGATATGCAAAATAGGTGCGCCAGCACACTCTTGACTCGATACAATCGCGTCCAATTGATACCAAGAGCTGCCGACCTGGCGGAATGACGTCTCGAGGTGCCGAGTCGGCCAGAGTGGCACAAGGCGCGAGGTGGCCTCACGTCGGCGTGGCGGAAAAAGGGATGATTTTGGTGCCTGGGGTCCAGAAGATAGTTTTGTCCTCCGGCGGCGAGGTGGCCGTCCGGACGGCTGGTGACGCTTCCAAGCCCGCGCTCGTGCTGCTGCACGGCTTTCCTAGCTCTTCGCGGACGTTTCGCGACGTGATCGCGCCGCTCTCCGGCAGCGCCTATGTCGTGGCGCCTGACCTGCCGGGCTTCGGCGCGTCCGATCTGCCGCCCGAGCCATCGTTCGACATGCTGGCCGGCGCGATTGAAGAGCTGCTCTCGCGTCTCAACGTTGGCCGCAGGTTTCTTTATCTGCATGATTTCGGAACCCCGGTAGCGCTTCATCTCGCCATGCGCGCGCCGGAACTCGTCGAAGGCCTCGTTATCCAGAATGCCAATGCCCACCGCTCCGGTTTTGGTCCGCAATGGGCAGACACATTGGACTTCTGGGCTGCGCCGAATGCGGCGAATGAGCAGGCCGCCACCGCCCATCTGACCCTCGAGGGAACCCGCGACCAGTATGTCGCCGGCCTGCCCGGCGAGATCGCGGCGCAGATCGATCCAGGTGGTTGGATTGAAGACTGGCGGGTCATGTGCCTGCCGGGACGACTTGATCTGCAGAAGGCGCTCATTGCCGACTACGGCCGATATGTCGACCGGTTCGGGGAGGTGGCTGATTATCTGGCGAAGCATCAGCCCCGAGCGATGCTTCTTTGGGGTCGCCACGATGCCTTCTTCGACATTGCAGAGGTTCAATCCTGGCTTGTGGATCTTCCCCGGATGGAGGCTCACGTCTTCGACGCAGGACATTTCCTCCTGGAGACGCATGCGCTCAAGGCTGCTGAACTGATGCTGGAGTTCGTCGCCGGCGGCTCAGCTAAGCGCGCTGGCCGCGGCGACCAGAAATAGTCGAAAGGATCAGCGCCGCCACTACCAGGGCCGTCGCCACCTGGAAAGTGACCTGCATCCCTCGTGCGGCTGCCGCAGGTGCTAATATGGCCAAGCCAGTTCCTTCGCTTCCGGCAGCCGATGCGAAGGCAAACACCGCGCCCATCACCGACGCACCGGTGATCAGGCCGAGATTGCGCGACAGATTGAGAAGGCCGGAGACGACGCCGCGCTGGTCGGGTGCCACGCCGGTCATCACGGCTGAATTGTTGGAGGTCTGAAACAGGCTGTAGCCGGTGCAGACGATGATGATCGGCACGATATAGCCGGCAATACCGAATTCCGCCCGCGACAGAGCAAAAGTACCAATAGCGAGATCGAACAGGCCGACGATCGTGATCCGGTGCGCCCCCAAACGATCGACCAGGCGTCCGGCCGGCAGCGCCGCCAGTGCGGTAACCAGAGGGCCGGTCGACAGAACCAGCCCGACCATGGCTGCGTCCAGTCCGAGCGCACGCGACAGATAGAACGGCGCGACCACCAGCGTCGCCATCATGACGGTGGCGACGATCAGGTTCATGGCGAGGCTTGCGTTCAACGCCTGATCGCGGAACCTCGCAGGTTGAATCAAAGGGTTCTCGGTCCTTGTCTGCGCAATGACGAACAGCAGGCCAGCCACGGCGGCGGCAATCAGCAAACCGGCATTGAGGAAACCAAAACTGCCGCGCCCAAGCGTCATGGCGAGCGCATAGGCGGCCAGCGTCAGAGCAAGTAAGGCCGTGCCGATCCCGTCGAAACCGCGCCGATCTGGCGTCTTTTTTCCGGCCGGCAGGACGCGCCAGGCGAGCGCGAAGGCCAGCGCCCCCAACGGCAGATTGATGAGGAAGATCGCGCGCCAGCCGAGGCCGGCGATCAGCAATCCGCCAAGCGAGGGGCCAAGCGTGGTGCCGATCGCCGACATGGCGCCGAGCAGGCCCATGGCGCTGCCGGTTTTTCCCCGGGGGACCGTGTCCGCGACAAAGGCCAGCGTCAGAGCCATCATGACAGCCGCGCCGAGCCCCTGTGCCGCCCGTGCGGCGATCAGCAGCCAGAGCGTCGGGGCAAGCCCGCAGAGCACGGATGCGAAGGTGAACAGGGCAATGCCGCCGAGCAATAGCGGGCGGCGGCCGAATATATCGGCGAGCCGCCCGGCGCTGACGATCAAGGTGGTGATGGCGAGCAGATAGGCAAGGACGACCCATTGCACGAGCTGGAACGATGCGCCGAACGCTTGCATCAGCGATGGCAGCCCGACGCTGGCGATGCTGGTGGCGAGCGACGACAGCAGCGTTGAAAGCGACAGGCTTGCCAATGCCCATCGGGTCGAGCGTGCGCTCACCGGGGCAACTTTGTCCCAGGTCTTTTCAGCGGTCGATGCCAAGGTGAACTCCTTTGCCGTCAGCCCCAAATCGGAGCTGTCGGAGACTATTCCCTCGCATGATGTGGCGGAAGGCGCAGTATTTGCATCTTATTCATGCATAAAACGCCACATCACGCCGAGCTGTGCTATGGTCGTTCCATGTCGTCGCCAGATCTCAATCTGCTTGTCGCCCTCGATGTGCTGCTGACCGAGGGCAGTGTGGCGCGCGCGGCCGGGCGGCTGCGCCTCAGTCCCTCGGCGATGAGCCGGACGTTGGCGCGGTTGCGCCAGGCGACAGGCGACCCATTGCTGGTTCGGGCTGGCCGTGGCCTGGTTGCGACACCGCGCGCCCTCGAATTGCAGCAGCAAGTGGGCCGCGTCGTGCAGGATGCGGAAGCGCTGCTGCGTCCGGCCAGGCCCCTCGACCTCTCCGCTCTCGACAAGGTCTTCACGCTGCGCGCCAACGAAAGTTTTGTCGAGGAGTTCGCACCGCGTCTTGTGACCCGTGTCGAAGCGGATGCGCCCGGCGTGCGGCTGCGTTTTGCGCCGAAATCCGACAAGAGCGACATGTCGTTGCGCGACGCGGCGATTGATCTCGAAATCGGGGTTGCCAGTGAGACGAGCCCTGAAATGCGCATTCAGGCGCTGTTTCGCGACCGCTTCATCGGTGTGGTGCGAACGGGACATAAACTGAGCGAGGGCCCGGTGAGCCCGGAACGTTATGCGGCCGGTCGCCACATCAGCGTGTCGCGGCGTGGCCGCGAAAAGGGCCCGATCGACGAGGCCTTGAAACTGCTGGGTCTCCAGCGGACGGTTGCGTGCATGGTTTCCAGCTTCTCGGCCACGCTCGCCATGGCGCGCGCCTCCGATCTGATCGCCAGCGTCCCCGAACGGCACACGCTGGGCGCGCGCGCAGGCATGTACAGCTTCCCGTTGCCGGTCGATATCGAGGAGGTCACCATTTCGATGCTCTGGCATCCGCGGCTCGATGGCGATCCGGCGCAGCGCTGGCTGCGAGCCTGCGTGCGGGAGGTCTGCGCGTCGTTTCGTTGATCCAGAGTCGGGGCGTGATCTAGAATCTGGTCACCACGCCGATGCCGATGCCTTCGAAGCCGCCCATCGCCATCAAAGCGGCCGGCGCTTCCTCGAGGCTGATCTTCTTGCCGACCAGGAGTTCGGGTTTGAGCTTGCCGGTGCGGATCATCTCCATCATCGCCTGGTAGCGAAACGCCTGCATGCCGTGGCTGCCGCGGATTTCGAGCTCGAATGCGATCACCTTGTCCATCGGAATCTGCGGCCTGGCATGGTCGCCGAGCATCAGGCCGACCTGCACGTGGCGCCCGCGGCGGCGCAGGTTCGCGATCGAATTGAACGAAGTACTGGGGTGGCCGAGCGCGTCCATCGACATATGCGCGCCGCCATTGGTGATCTGCTTGACCGCCTTGACCACGTTGGGCGTCTTTGCCGCGTTGATCGTCGCCACCGCGCCGATCTTTTTGGCAAAGTCCAGCTTCTCGTCGGTGAGGTCGATGGCGACGACATTGGCGCCCATGGCGCTGGCGATCATGATCGCCGACAGGCCGACGCCGCCGCAGCCATGTACGGCCACCCATTCGCCGGGAGCCACGCGGCCCTGATCGACGATGGCGCGGAACGAGGTGACGAAGCGGCAGCCGAGGCTGGCGGCGGTGGCGAATTCCATCTCGTCGGGCAAGCGTACGAGATTGGTATCGGCATGGTCGATGGCGACATATTCGGCGAACGACCCCCAGGCGGTGAAGCCGGGCTGGAACTGGTGCTCGCAGACCTGGTGGTTGCCCGACGTGCATTCGAAGCAGCGGCCGCAGCCGACGGCAAACGGCACGGTGACGCGCTCGCCGCCCTTCCAGCGGGTCACCTGGTTGCCTGCGGAGACCACGACGCCGGCCAGTTCGTGGCCCGGCACATGCGGCAGCCGGATGCCGTCGTCGTGGCCCATCCAGCCATGCCAATCGCTGCGGCAGAGGCCAGTCGCCTCCACCTTGATGACGACGCCTTCCGGCGAAGGCGTCGGATCCGGCACGGTCTGAATCGTCGGCGCCTCGCCGAATTTTTCGAAGACGACGGCTTTCATGACAAGGCTTTCATAAGTTTCAATTCACCAAGGGCGCATTCGTCAGGCGGTTGTTCGGAGTTAGCTTGATGCCGGCGGCGTGTCGAGAAGCGGTTGCCGCTTTCGAAACCACTCGCTCGCTTCAGTATCCCACGGCCAGATGCCTTCGGTCGTAGGATAGATAAGCTGCATAACCCTGAAGCCCAGGCCGTCGTAGAACCAGATGTCCCAACCGAAATGTTCAGGGTAGTGCTCAACATGGACCGAGCCGAACTGACAGTCGAAGCCGCCTATGAAACCAGACGATCGCTGCCCGATGCGGAAAATCTCGCCGTTGCACACCCGTCTGCAGTATTGGTTGATGACAGACTGGGAAAGCTCTGGCTTCAGCCCGACAACGACCAGTTCAGGAGCATTGAAATTGTGCTCTATCCCAACCGAGTAGCTGAAAGGCGGATGCTCGCCTTCTTCCAGCACATACAGAATGTGGCAGCCATATTCTTCGATGTCGGCGAGCGTTTTCGCTTCATCTGGATCTTTGGCTTCTCTATTCGGCATCGATCTGGTTCTCCGGCGCGGCCTTCTGGAACCCCGGCAGCGCCATGCAGGCGGCATTGATGCGCGAGATCGTCGGGTAGGGCGTCATGTCGACGCCGAAGCGGGCATTGCTGGTGACCTGTGCGACCAGGCAGATATCGGCCAGCCCCGGCGTGTCGCCATGGCAGAATGTCTTGGTCTCGGGCGAGGAAGCCAGAATCTTTTCAAGCGGCTGGAAGCCTTCGTTGACCCAGTGCCGGAACCAGTTGACGACATCCTGGTCGCCGGCGCCGAACAGCGTGCGCAACGAGGTCAGCACGCGCAGATTGTTCACCGGATGGATGTCGCATGCGATCATCTGCGCCAGCATCCTGACGCGGGCGCGGCCAGACGCATCCTTGGGCAGCAGCGGTGGCTCAGGGGTGGTCTCGTCAAGATATTCGATGATCGCCAGCGATTGCGTCAGCAGCGTGCCATCGCTGAGGACCAGCGCCGGCACCAGCCCTTGCGGATTGACCGCGAGGTAGGCGGGATCCAGATGCTCGCCGTGGCGCAAATGATGCGGCACGTACTCGTAGGCCAAGCCCTTCATCTCCAGCGCGATCCGCACCCGGTAAGAGGTCGAGGAACGGTAGTAGTTGTGAAGGACGATATCGCTCATTGTGTCACGGGCTCGGTTGGCCGATGGTCAGTTCGATTTCGCCGATGCCGTCGACGCCGCCGGTGATCTTTTCGCCCGGCCCAACGGCGCCGACGCCGGCCGGCGTGCCGGTGAAGATCAGGTCGCCGGGCCTAAGTTCTACCGCCTCGCTGCAAATCGAGACGATGTCGGGAACCGGCCAGATCAGTTCGGCAAGGTCGCCGTCCTGCCTGATCTCGCCGTCGACCGCGAGCCAGATGCGGCCCTTCTCGGGATGACCGGATTGTTGCGCCGGGACCAGCGGGCCGCAGGGCGCTGAACGGTCGAAGGCTTTCGACCAGTCCCACGGTCGTGCCGCCTTTTTCGCCTCGTCCTGAAGGTCGCGGCGGGTCAGGTCGACGCCGACGCCGTAACCCCAGACATGGTTCAGCGCCCGCTGGCGCGGGATGCGAAAGCCGGTCTTGCCGATCGCGACGACCAGCTCGATTTCGTGATGCAGGTTTTGGGTCAGCGGCGGGTAGGGGATCGTGGCGCCCGAACGGACTACCGCGTCGACCACTGCGTCGCCCGGTTTGGTGAAGAAGAAGGGCGGGTCGCGCTCGTCATTGCCGAACTCGCGGGCATGGGTGGCATAGTTGCGGCCGACGCAGAATATGCGGCGCACCGCAAAACGCTCCGGCGAGCCGGCGACGGCCACCGACGGGGTTGCGGGCAGGGGAAGGACGAAGCCGGTCATGCACTGTCTCTGTTCAGTGGATCTGTCGCCGGCACATTCGGCCGATTTGGGCAAACGGGCAAGGCATTGGATGGCGGAGGAGCAGGCCTGCCGCACGGTGCCGCGGAAATCGTCGGTCCATTCTGCTTTAGCCAGCCAAGATGGCAATGTACTATTTGGCAATAAGCTGGCCATGGTTGCCGGACTATTCTAGACCAGACCAGACCGAACCGAAGTGAAGCTAATGACCGCAGTCAACGATCGCGCCCGGTTCCTCATCATCGACGACCATCCGCTGTTTCGCGAGGCCCTGCACAGCGCAGTGCAGATGGCCTATCCGGAGGTCGACACGGTGGAAGCGCGCTCGATTGCCGAGGCGCTCGAGCTTCTGACGGATGCCAAGCCGTTCGACCTCGCATTGCTCGATCTCAGTATGCCCGACGTGCATGGCTTTGACGGGCTGCTGCAGCTCAGGACGCGTTATCCGCGCCTGCCGGTCGTCATCGTCTCCGGCTATGAGGAGCCGAAGATCATTTCCGAGGCGCTGTCCTACGGCGCGGCCGGCTTCATCCCGAAATCGGCACGCAAGAGCGATCTTGCCGCGGCCATCCGCTCGGTGATGGAAGGTGCGATCTATGTTCCCCAGACCTATGAGGGCCGGCCGCCCGACGCCGACAGCACCGACCGCGCCGAGATGGTACAGCGCCTGGCCACGCTGACGCCGCAGCAGCTCAAGGTGCTGCAGATGCTGCGCCAGGGCCTGCTCAACAAACAGATCGCCTACGAGCTGCAGGTCGGCGAGACCACGGTCAAGGCGCATGTCTCGGAAATCCTGCGCAAGCTCAACGTCTACAGCCGCACCCAGGCGGTGATCGAGGTCTCGAAGCTGGACAATGCCGAGCTGTTTCGCGATCCGGCGGGGTTTTGATCGCACGGAGGTGGCGCGTCTTCTGGTTGGCCGATCGGACGATGACATTGATGACAAATACGGCTGTAATTATTGTCGATCCTCGCTCGAGAGTGACGGCAGCCAACCAGAGCCTTCTGAGCATTGATTTCGGACGTCGACAAAAACGCCGCCGCCACAATTTTCCAAAGAGGAAACTGCTGGCCGCTGCCTCCAATTAGCGATCGAGCGATGATATTGGACGCTCGCTCAAACGGTTCGTCTAAGAGGATGAAAAAGCGGAAAAAATCTCTCACCTCGCTGAGAGGGTAGGAGCCCTTGCTCGTCTCCAAGAGCCACAGACCATGATCGTATCGCAACTGGAATTCTTGCACTGCCTACAAACCCTCAAAGTGAACAAGGACCAATATGCGAAAATCCAATAACGAGCGTTCGTCGTGTCCATTGTATACATGGAACACCTGATCCCTTGCGCAAAGCTACCGCCTCTGAGACGTCAAGCCAGCACATGCGCCAGCACGCCGCGCAGTCGCGCCGGCTTCAGCGGCTCATGTCGCAGAAAACCGCAGCCCCGTCATTCCATGCGACTCATACATGTACTTGAATTTATCAGAAACAATTATATGGAATCTCGTCCCGAAGTTGTCATTCAGGCGAAAAATATCAAACTCGGTCGAGAAACCATCAACGAGCCTTAGCTGATCAATGCGGTATATGTCTCCGTCTTCAAATGTTTCGAAAATAGACTCGGAAAAGTCGAACCCTTTTATCTCCTCCATGGGTACATATATTTTCAAGTCGCCCCTATCCGTCTTGGACGTATAAAAGAGGTGCTTGCTTCTCGAAACAATCGGACCAAACGCCTCGAATATCTCGCGCTTTGCAAACAAGACGCCTGGATGAGAGCTTGGTACGAAATCCGAGATAGGCAGCGGCCGCTCGTCATCAAAGCGAAAAAGCAACTTACTTTTGTCGACAGGCCCAGCCTCCTCCATCTCGAGGAAAGCCTGGGATCCATTTGTATTTCCGTCGTCGACGAGAATACAGTAGTCTCGGGCGTTTTCTTCTATTCTCCAATGCATCCTTGGCCTTTTCAAAATTTGGTACTGCCTGAAGCAGTTCGCCCATGCCCTCAGATGGGATCAAGCCAGCAGATGCGCCAGCAGCGCCCGGAGCTGCGCGGGCTTCAGCGGCTTGCGCATCAGCTCGATGCCAGCGGCGCGGGCGGCGTTGGCGACGGTCTCCGAACCGTCGGCGGTGACGATCAGCGCCGGCACGGCGCGGCCGAGATAATCACGGACCTCGGCGATTGTGGTGGTGCCGAGGTCGCCGCCGTCGAGATGCTGGTCGGCTATGACAATATCTGGCAACCAGTCGGTATCGCCAAGCAGGTCGAGCGCGTCACCGGTCGAGGTGGCGGGACGTACCAGGCATTGCCAGCGCTCGAGCAGGGAGGTCATCGCCTGCAGCACCTCGATGTCGTTCTCGACCAGCAGCACCCTTGTGCCGAACAGACCGTACCCGCGCGGCCGCTCCATGTCGACGGTGCCGGCGATTGGATCGGCCGTGTCGCCGATCCCGACCGGAACGTCGATATGGAAAATCGTGCCATGTCCGACCTTCGACGAAAACGTGACGGGATGGCCGAGTGCCGCGGCGATGCGGCGCACGATGGCCAGCCCCAACCCCAGCCCGCCGGCGGCAAGCCCGGCATCCGTGGGGATCACGCCCCGATGGAATTCCTCGAACACCGCCTCGCGCTGGTCGTCGGGGATGCCGCAGCCGGTATCGGCGACGTCGATGCGGATCGTGTCGCCGCGATGCCTGGTGCCGACCAACACGCCGCCCGAGCGGGTATAGCGCAGTGCATTGGACAGGATGTTCTGCAGGATGCGGCGCAGCAAGGTTCGGTCTGAACGAACGAGCGCATCGACCGGCCGGAACTTCAGCGTCAGCCCCTTCATCTCCGCGACCGGCTGAAAATCCGAGCGCAGAGACGAAAACAGCGTCTCCAGGCTGACATCGGTGATGTCGGGCTGCACGACGCCGGCATCGAGCTTGGAAATGTCGAGCAAGGTGCGGAGCAGGTCCTCCATCGTCTCCAGCGATCGCTCGACCTGGCGGACCAGGTTTCTGCCTTCCTCGGTGGTCTGTACTTCGGCAAGCGCCGAGACCGACAGATGCGCGGCGTTCAGCGGCTGCAGCACGTCATGGCTGGCGGCCGCAAGGAACCTGGTCTTGGACAGGTTCGCCAGCTCGGCGTTTTCCTTGGCTGCATTCAAGTCGATGTTCGACTGCTCCAGCCGGCGCAAGGTCGAATGCAGCTCTTCGGTGCGGCTGCGCACCCGGCTCTCAAGCGAAATGGCGGTCTGGAACAGCGAAAAGGCATTGCCTTGCTGGTCCATGGAGCGCTCGACGCGGCTGATCAGCGCGGCGTTGATCTTCTTCAGCCTTTCCAGGTCGTCGATGTTCCTGAGCGGCATGCCGGATTTCCTACTCCGCCGCTTCGGCCGCATTGCGTTCACCGAAGGCGATGCCGGTGAAGGTCTGGTTCAGATGCATCGAACGGTACTGTTCGCCATAGGTGCCGAAGCCGAGGACGTTGTTGACCTTGTAGAGTTCCGAAATCTCGCGATAGACCTGCCGATTGCGCGCGTCGAGCCGGCGCAGCACGCAGTCGAAACCGAGGATCAGGTCGATGCCGCCAAGCCTTTCACTGACGTCGCTGAGAGCGGCGCGGGTCGCCTCGACCATGTCCTTAGGCTGGGCGACGGCAAGCACGACACCATCGTCGATGGCGCAGAAGAACGACAGCGAGCCGTCCGCGTGCATCTTCTGGATTGAACGGCAGTAAAATTCGCCGCCGACTTTCACCACCACCGGGTGCGAGGCAAAACTCAGTGGCGTCAGCATCTGCGCGACGACGCCGACCGAGGCGGCATATTCCTCGGCGGCAATGGTGGCGTTGAATTCGCGCACGATGCGGTGGTCGGGATCGGATGCCGTCACCACCAGCTTCTCGTCGGTGGGAACGAAATTGTCGGTCTTGAACACGTGGAAAGGAATTTCCGTGGTGATCAGCACGATGATGGCGCTGTCGGAGGTCACTTTGCCGTTCGAGATCAGCCGCGTTGTCTCGAATTTCAAATCATCGCCAGCCGAACCGCCGATTAATGGAATATCGTCGAGCCCCCAATGGATGGCGGAGGTCACCGCTTCTTCGGCATAAGACAGGCCGTCGATCAAGCAGAGCGCGAAAGTGGTGTCGGCTCGCTCGTGCCCGAAGCGCTCGCGTAATGACCGCCTCAGCGCCTCGACTTCGCCGGTAATCCCGTCCATGCCCGATGAGGACAGATTTTCGACCATGGTGCTGGCTGCCGAAAACGATGCGGAGGGAAGCAGCATAGCCAGGATCTGGCCTTCCTCCAGCCCTTTGGGCGTTATCTCACCGGCCGTCGAGCAACCGGCATAGTGGAGCGCCGGCGCGTGGGTCTTCAGCGCTTCCGACAGGGCGACGGCCTCTATGAGTCTCTGCGAGAAAAACAGGAGGGCAAACCCGGCGTCAATGGCCACTGCTTCCGCTGCCACCGCCCGGGCGAACGCATCCGCGTCGGATTCGTCGGTGGTGAGCACCGAGAGGCCGCATGCATAGCGCGTCCGTGACTTGGCCAGCGGCTTCCTCCTCCATTTCCTCCGACGCTTTTTTTTGTGCGCGTCTGGCGCGCCGGCGTCGAGGTCATTGTTGTCTTGAAGCGGCGCTTTGGCAATGAGCCAACATGATGGATTTGAAGTTTCTACCGTTTGACGGCGTCAGCGCAGCCGCTGACGGACGGAAGGTGTGCGTCCCGTCGGGCGTGTCGTTATCTCGCACTTGCACAAAGTTGTAGTGCACTGCAATATAGCTGAGAATGCGGCCTTGAGCCCGCCTTTTGCAGAGGGGACCGGCATGACGGACATCTCCGCGACGCGTCTTGTCGTGGCCAGGCCTGTCGCCGACACATCGTCAAGGGCGAGGCTTGCCTATCTCGACGGCTGGCGCGGCCTGTCGATCGCGCTGGTGCTGATCGGCCATTTCTTCCCCGTCCCCGGCATCAATCTCGGCGTCCTGGGCGTCGAATTCTTCTTCGTGCTCAGCGGCCGGCTGATGGCCGAGATCCTGTTCGTCGAATACTATCCGCTGAAGAAATTCTTCAAGCGCCGGTTCTCCCGCATCTATCCGGCACTGCTGGTTTTCGTCGTCGTCGCGATGATCGCCTTGTCCGGCACGTTCATCGCCTTCAAGTGGAAGGCGGCGCTGACGGCGCTGACGTTCACCTACAATTACGCCGGAGTTCTCGTTACCCGCGCCGGCGCGCTCGACCATATCTGGTCGCTCTGCGTCGAAGAGCATGCGTATATCATTCTGGCTCTGATCAGCGTCGTCGTCCGGGGACGGTCCCGCGTCATCATGCTGCTCGGCGCTTTGTCGCTGCTGGCCATGGCGAACGGCGCCATCTCCTACTGGGTGCTCGCAATAGGCTACGAGGGCACCTATTGGCGCACTGACGTGCACATCGCCTCGATCCTGCTGTCGACGGTGTTATGCCTGCTCAAGGCCGACGACAGGCTGCCGGCGCTGCTCAAGGGGCCGCATGTTGCCCTGGCGGCCACAGTCGTGGCTGTGCTCCTTTTCATGGCTGCCGTGCCAACCCCCATTCACTATCTGGTCGCGGTGCCGCTGCTGGCGCTCGCCGTCAATTTGCTCGACTTCAGCAGCCGCTACCTGACCAGGTTTCTGTCGTCCCTGCCAATGACGATGCTGGGGCTGTGGTCGTATTCGCTCTATCTGTGGCAGCAGCCCTTTTATCAATTCGTCGACATACAAGGCAGTTCGCCGTGGCTGATGCTGGCGGCGGCGTTCGCTTGCGCGCTGTGCAGCTACTACATCATCGAAAGGCCGGCCCGCTCCTGGCTGAACCGCAATTGGTAGGGCGAACGGCGCCCGCCGTTTTAGCCGGCGATCCGCCTTGCATAATACCGCACGGCTTTCCTGCCACCGTGGATTACCGCGTCGCCCACTTCCGCAAAGCCGAGTGCGGCATGGAAGGCGTCCGAAGCCGGATTGGGCGGCTCGGCATTGACTTCGCAGGTGACGATCGCCTGGCTGGCGCGTGACGCCTGCTCGAACAGATCCTCATACAGCCGGCGGGCATGGCCGCGCCCGCGCGCTGCAGCGGCGACCACGACGCGATCGACATAGACGAACCGCGGGTAACGATCGCGAAACCACAGGAAGTTCGGGCTATCGTAGCTGGCGTCCTGGTCGAAGGTCATGATGAAGGCTTCGAGCGAACCGATACGGCGCGCGTAAAACGCTTCGCCGAGCAGGAAGGAAAGGCGCTCGGGTTCGAGCCACGACAATTCGGCGGCGTGCTCGTTGTTGAGCGCGAGGACGGCCGGCTCATCACGCGGCGAAACCCGCTCGATCGGCAAACGCGTTTCGATCATGTTTTTTCTGTCTTCCGGGATCATGTCCGGACGGCGGCGATGGTCGCCGCCACCATCGCCTCGTCGGTCCCGGTGTTGCGGTATTCGCGGTCGAGATCGGTGCCGCCCATGCCGACCCTTGGGTTGCGGTAACGCATAGCACTCGGCACCTCCTTGAGCGCGGCGAAATGCATTTCGCTCAACCCGGTTTTCCTCCGCACCTTGCCGATGTTCTCTGGGTCAAGCCCGCCGCAGCCGAGGATGATGATGCGGTCGCCGGCCTGCCTGACAAGATCGGCGAGCAGGTCAGCGCCCTCGAGCGCCGTGTCGCGCTGGCCGCTGGTCAGCACGCGGCCGACCTTGCAGCGGATCAGTGTCTCCAGCGCCTCTGTCGGGTCGCGCGTCATGTCGAAGGCGCGGTGGCAGGTGACGTTCAATCGCCCCGCCGCCTGCACCAGTTCGCTCATGCGCTGTTCATCGATCGTGCCGTCGGCATTAAGGCAGCCGATAACGACACCGGCGACGTCGGTGTCGGCAAGCGCGTGGACATCGGCGAGCATCGAACGATATTCGGCTTCGCTATAGAGAAAATCACCGCCGCGCGGCCGCACGATGACGTGGAACGGGATCGTCGCCAGCTCGAGCGCCGTGCGCACCGTGCCGAAGCTCGGTGTGATGCCGCCTTCGATCAGGCTGGCACAGAGCTCGACACGGTCGGCGCCAGCGGCTTGCGCGGCCAGCAGGCCGTCTATGCCTTCGACGCAGATCTCGATCAGCGGCAGGCGAGGGCGTTCGGTCTCGGGCATGGGGGATCCATTCATGATTTCAGCTGGCCAGCGGTAGCATCGGGCCTAGTGCGATGAAAGCCGGAACTGTTGGCTCAATGTGCTTGCGCCTGCCATTCCGCCGCTTGACACATTCATAACTTCAGAGTTATGCGTAAACGATAGCTGCTGGGTTATTGGTTCTCGTGGAGAGCGCGTTGGTGAACAGACCAGCCAAACCCCAAACAACGGGTCCGAAGTTATGACTGGAGCAACTACAGTCGAAACCAAATCCATTGTCGTCGAGCGTCTCATACCGCACGCGGCTGAAAAGATATGGCGCGCACTGACCGTGCCGCATCTGGTTGCCGAATGGCTGATGAAGAACGACTTTGCGCCTGTGCAAGGCCATCGCTTCACCTTTCGCGCGACGCCTGTACCGGGCTGGTCCGGCGTGACGAACTGCGAGGTGCTGAAGATCGAGCCGCCGCGCCTACTCGCCTACAGCTGGGGCGACGGCACCGAATCCGACAGCGGTCTGAAGACCGTCGTGACATGGTCATTGACGCCCGAAGGTACGGCGACCCGGGTGCGCATGGAGCATTCCGGGTTCCGGGCCGAGGACGAGCGCGGGTACGTCGGAATGGGAAGCGGCTGGCCGCGCATTCTCGAGCGGCTTGAGCAGGTGACTGCCTCGCAAAGCTGAAGATCCCTGCGCTCGCCGCAACGCGGCGGCCGGCGAACTGACAGAGCCAAGGATGTCGAGACCCCGGATGTGATGCTCATTCCCCGGGCCCGGCAGGCGCTGCTCGCGCTGGACAAGTCGACGGAAACGGCCGATCTGTCCTATGTGACGCGCAAGCTCGTCCATTTGCGCGCCAGCCAGATCAACGGATGCAGCGTCTGTATCGATATGCATGCGCCAGAATTGAAGAAGGCCGGTGAAAAGGACGAGCGCGTCTTCACCGTGTCCGCCTGGCGGGAAACACCTTACTTCACCGACGCCGAGCGCGCCGCACTGGCGCTGACCGAGGCGGCAACCCGGTTGGCTGACCGGCCGGATCCGGTGCCGAAAAGGCCCTTGCCGCCCTGGTCATCCAGATTGCCCTGATCAACGCATTCAACCGGCTCAACGCAACTACCAGGCAGATGATCGGCGCCTGGGGCTGAACGGGGCCGGGTTCTCGAAAGGTCACATCAGATACGCAGCTTGTGAGCGTTCGCGCGCACGAAGTCGATGAAGGCCCGCAGCTTCGGCGGTACGAGGCGGCGGCTGGGATAATAGAGGTGGAGCGGCTCGTAAGCGGGACAGAAAGGCTCCAGCACCTTGACCAGCGCGCCTGAGGCAAGAAGCGGCGCGGCGAGGCCCTCGACCGCGAAGGCGAGGCCAAGCCCTTGCGCGGCGGCGGTAATGCACAGCGGAAGCGTGTTCGCGACCAGATATGCGTCCGGCGTGAATGCGACTTCGCGTCCCTCCACGATGAACTCCCATGGCGAAATCGCGCGGGTGAGGGCGAATGCGATGCAGCGATGGGCGGCGAGGTCGGCCGGCCGCTTCGGCGTACCATTGCGCGCCAGATAGTCCGGGCTGCCCACCACGACCATCTGCAAGGGCCCGCCCAGACGCGCGCCGATCATGTCTTTGTCGAGAAGCTCGCCGATGCGCAGACCGGCGTCGAAGCCCTCGGCGGCGATGTCTACGAAGCTGTCGTCGAAAATCAGACTAAGCCGCACTTCGGGATAAGCATCCATGAACGGCCGCATCAGTGGCTCGATCAGCAGCGGGGCGGCGATCCAGGGCAGGCTGAGGCGCAGCGTGCCGGCGGGACGGTCGCGAGCTTCGCGCAGTGCCGCACCAGCCGCCTGGATATCTTCGGCTGCCGGGCGCACGTGGTCGAGGTATTGAGCGCCAGCTTCGGTCAAGCCAACGCTGCGAGTCGTCCGATTGAGCAGCCGCACCCCCAGACGCTCCTCGAGCCCCTTGACCGCCTCGCTCAACGAGGCCGGAGCGACGCCGAGCTCGGCGGCGGCGCGGGTGAAGCTTTTGGCCTCCGAAACTTTTACGAAAGCGACGATGCCGCTGAACTGGTCGAGGCGCATTGTAAGGATTTTCCAAATAGCCCTGTCGAATTCTACTGGTTTTTCCGGTGAACAAAAGGCGTCATGTTGAATCCGACGAACGGGCCTCGGTGTTGGGAACGGCTCGAACAGGGAAGGAAACAGGACCGATGACCAGGCTTGCTTCGCTCGCCGCCGCCGCTCTTCTGGCGGTGTCTGCCGCCCCGGCGAATGGCGGCCCGCTGGAAGACAGCAACATCCAACTCGTCAAGGACTACTACGCCGCTTATGCGACCGGGAATCCCGAGGCCGTCCGGCCCTTCCTCGCACCCGACATCGTGTGGCGCATTCCTGGCCATCATCCGCTTGCCGGCGACAAGCGCGGGCCGGACGAGGTGGTCGCCTTCTTCCGCGGCTTGGCCGACGGCAAATTCAAGGCCGAGCCGATCTTCTTCCAGGCGCAAGGCGACCTTGTCGTCGATGTCCATCGCGGCTGGTCGAATGTCGGCTCGGGTCCCGAGATCGACCAGCTCTACGCCCTGATGTTCCGCATCAAGGACGGCAAGATCACCGAGGCACAGAATTTTTTGACCGACATGTACCAGTCGGACGCCTTCTACTGGGCGCATTACCTGCTGAAGCCATTGCCCGGCCGACTTGCTGGCGAGCGCTGAGACGGCGGTCTTTTTCGCAACGCCGCGGTTCTCACTCCAAGCTAAAGGAGACTTGCAATGTTTAAAGCCCTGACATTTGCTGCAGCAACCGCCGTAGCGCTCGCCGCGTCCAATGCCGCCGCCGCACCGCGCGTCGAGCGCGTCACATTCTCCTCGCACGGTGAGCAGATCGTCGGCGAACTCTATCTGCCGGAGGATCTGGACGCGGCAAAACCTCGGCCCGCGCTGGTCGTGACCGGCGCCTGGATGACGGTGAAGGAACAGATGCCGGCCCGCTACGCCCGCGAGATGGCGGATCGCGGGTTCGTCGCCCTGACCTTCGATTTTCGCGGTTGGGGCGAAAGCGGCGGCATACGCCGCCAGTACGAGGATCCTAAGGCCAAGATCGCCGACATAGAAGCGGCGGTCGCCTATCTCGCGACCCGGCCCGAGACCGATCAGGACCGCATCGGCGGCCTCGGCATTTGCGCCAGCTCCGGCTACATGGTCACTGCCGCCGCCGAAGATACCGCGATCAAGTCGGTCGCTCTCGTCGCGCCCTGGTTGCAGGATGCCGAAGTGGTCGAGCAGACCTATGGCGGCAAGGAAGGCGTCGCCAGGCTTGAGGCCGCGAGCGATGCGGCAGAGGCCGCGTATCGCCGCACCGGCAGACAGGCGTTGCTGCCGGCCGCCAGCTTGAGCGACGATCGCGCGATCATGTTCAAGGTGCCTTATTACACCGAACCCGATCGCGGCATGATCCCGGCCTGGCGTAACGAGGCCGATCCGGCCTTCTGGCGCGGCTGGCTGAGGTTCGACGCCATCCAGGCTGCCCCGCGCCTGCACCAGCCCTTTCTGATGGTGCATAGCGAGGCGGCTGCCATTCCGCAGGGTGCGCACAAGTTCTACGCGCGGCTGACCAGTTCCAGGCAGGAGCTGTGGCTCGACAACGTCACCCAATTCGATTTCTACGATCGCGCCGCGCCGGTGAAGGCGGCGAGCGACGCCGTCGCCGCGCACTTCCGCGCGACACTGGGCAGTGCGGGGGAGGCGGGACAATGAGCGTCGTCACCCGCCGGCATATCCTGGCCGCGGCGGTTTCCGCCGCGATGATTTCCGCCGTCTCGGCGTCCGTTTCGAGCGCCTCGGGAGCTGCGCTGATGGTTGAAGACAGGATGGCCATCGCCGAGGCAGTGGCGGGGATCGGGCTGTATGCCGATCTGCGTGATTGGAACCGGGTCAAATCCTATTTCGCGGCCCGCGTCACGACCGACTATACCAGCCTCTTCGGCGGCGCAGCCGCGACCAGCGGCCGAGACGCGCTGATCGCGCAGTGGCAAGGACTGCTTCCAGGCTTCGACGCCACCCAGCACCTCATCACCAACATCATTGTCGAAGGCGCAGGCAATGACGCGGTTGCGCGCAGCCATGTCCGCGCAACCCACTGGATCGGCGGGCGTTTCTGGACGGTCGGCGGCCGCTATCTCCACCGGCTGGTGCGGGGGCCGGAAGGCTGGCGCGTCAAGGCAATCTCCATCCGCCGCTTGTACGAAGAGGGGGATCGCGCCGTTCTGGCCGCTGCGGCCGACCGGGTAAAGGCGGAGGCCAAATGAGTGTTCGGGTTTGCGCATGCCCAGCCACGCGGCGAGGTTGCTCGGAGCATCGGCAACGTGAATATTGATCGAAAATGTCGGGGCAGGCTTGGCGCATGCGGCATTAGTGGCGCCACCGCGGACACGAGACATGACCCTTTCACTGCAAGACGTTTCGGATCGGCTTGAGACTGTAGCGGGTTCTGAAGTTGATCCGCCGACGCGAGCCGTCGGCAGATCACGGTTGTTCCAGACCGCTCAGGCGGTCTTGCTCTTCCTCTGGCTCAAAGCGCCTAGCAGCGCCTCAGCTGCCTCGCTCGATGATGCTGGGTTCTGACCCGTGATAAGCTGGCCATCGACGACTGTGTGGACGCCCCAGTCCTTGACCTTGGAGAAAACCGCGCCGAGGCTGATCAGCTCGTCCTCGACCAAGAACGGCACGACATTCGTGAGACCTACGGTCTCCTCCTCGCTATTGGTGAAGCCGGTGACGTAGCGTCCCTGCACAAACGGCGTGCCGTCGGGACTGGTCACGCGATGCAGAACGCCCGGTGCGTGGCAAACGAGGGCGATCGGCTTGCCGGCCGCGATGAAGGATCCGATCAGCTTGATCGAATTCGGATCTTCGGCCAAATCCCACAACGGGCCGTGGCCGCCGGGGTAGAAGACCGTGTCGAAGTCCTTCTGGTCGACACTGTCCAGGCGCACGGTTTCTGCGAGCTGCGCCTTGGCAACATCGTCAGCACTGAAGCGCCGTGTAAGGTCGGTCTGGAACATAGGCTCGTCGCTTTTCGGATCGAGAGGCGGCTGGCCGCCCTTCGGCGAGGCGAGGGTGATCTCGGCGCCAGCGTCCTTGAAGACGTAGTAGGGGGCTGCCAGTTCCTCGAGCCAGAAGCCGGTCTTCTTGCCGGTGTTACCGAGAGTGTCGTGGGAGGTGAGTACCATCAGGACTTTCATTGTCGGATCCTTTTCTCAGGTGATGCCGCGCCAATGAGGCGTCGTAGTTGGTTGATTTGGAGCTCGATCGGCCGCGTCGGCCTGTCGATGCACGGATAATGGCACCTGCCCATGTATTTCAGAAATTTATTTCATTTATTTTATATATTCATGTCAGATTATATCTCGATGAGATACGATCTGAACCTGCTCCCGGTTTTCCTCGCCCTGATGGAAGAGCGGAGCGTGACACGGGCAGCAGCGCGACTGGGCATCACCCAGCCGGCGCTGTCCAATTCGTTGAACCGCCTGCGCGACACCCTCCGGGATCCGCTATTCATCCGGGAAAGGTATGGCATAAAGCCGACGCAATTGGCTGAGGAGATCGCTCCGACGATCGAAGCAGCGCTGGCGCAACTGGACGATCTCATTTGAACCAGCAGGAATTTCAGCCAGCAAAGGCCGAACGGCTGTTCACGCTTGCCCCCAACAGTTACGTGGAGCTTGTGTTGATGCCGGCCCTCGTCGCGAGGACGCGTGAGCTGGCGCCTGGTATCAAGCTCCGCATGACAGCATTTGGCAACGATCTCGCCGAGACCGGCGTCATTTCCGGTACCACGGCCATGGTGATTGGCCGGATCGTCGATCCGCCGGGCAATCTTGTCGTCCAGCATCTTATGGACGATGGGCTCGCCTGCGCGGTGCGCAAGGATCATCCCGACGTTCGAGACCATATTTCCCGAGAACAGTATGAAAGGCTCAAGCACGTGAACGTGCTCCCGCCGGGCCGGCTGCGGGCGGGCCTCTTCCAGGCATTGGAGCAACAAAACCTCAAGCGAGAGATTGCCCTTTCTGTCACGCACTTCCTGGCCGTGCCAGAGATGCTTGCCGTCACGGATTACTGCGCAACGCTGCCGAGACTGATCTGCCGCAGCCTTGAGAGGGATCCGCGCCTGAAGATACTACCGCCGCCCGTCGACCTCGGCACTTTTCCAGTGCAGATGGCTTGGCACATTCGCTACCGCCACGACCCAGCCCACAGGTGGTTGCGTTCGATGATCGGCGAATTGGCAAAAGAAATGGCGTCGGAGACCTAAGACGGCTTTCTTGTATCCGCGTTGATGTCCGCAAAGGCCAAACCGGGCCATTCATCGTGCCGTATGCCGAGCACCAGATCCGGACTTGCCCGAGCTATCAGCAAGCGGCAGCTAGGGTCGCACCATGCCGCCAACTAAGTGCTGTCCGTCACGACCGACTATACCAGCCTCTTCGGCGGCGAAGCCGCGACCAGCGGCCGCGACGCGCTGATCGCCCAGTGGCAAGGACTGCTGCCGCGTTTCGACGCCACCCAGCACCTCATCACCAACATCATTGTCGAAGGCGCGGGCAATGACGCGGTTGCACGCAGCCATGTCCGCGCAGCCCACTGGATCACGGGCGGTTCTGGACGGTCGGTGGCAGCTATCTCCACTGGCTGGTGCGGACGCCGGAAGGCTGGCGCGTCAAGGCAATCTCCATCCGCCGCTTGTACGAAGAGGGGGATCGCGCCGTTCTGGCCGCTGCGGCCGACCGGGTAAAGGCGGAGGCCAAATGAGTGTTCGGGTTTGCGCATGCCCAGTCGCGCGGCGAGGTTGCTCGGAGCATCGGCAACGTGAATATTGATCGAAATGTCGGGGCAGGCTTGGCGCATGCGGCATTAGTGCCGCCAACCGCGGAGACGGGACATGACCCTTTCATTGCAAGAGGTTTCGGATCGGCTCGAGATCGAACAGCTGCTTGTTCGCTATTGCTACGCTGTGGACGATCGCGACTGGGACGCCTATCGCAAAATATTCACACTCGATGCCGTGCTTGACGACACTGTAACAGGTGGAATCAGGAGCGGTGTGGATGAGCATGTTGCTTACATGAAAGGCGCCCTTTCGAAGATATTGATCTCGCAACACGCCATTTCGACAATCCTTCTGGACCTCCGAGGGGATGAGGCCAGCGCGCGCGTGCATTGTTCATGCCCGATGGTGGTCGACCTCGGCGAAGGCAAAAGGCAGGTCTTCTTCCAGGGGCTTTGGTATCGAGACCGCGTCGTACGCACGTCCGAGGGCTGGCGCATAAGTGAACTTGTCGAGGAAGGCTATTGGAATCACAATTTGCCGGAGGGGTTCGCGTTCTGACGTCTGTTGCGCGCTGTGCTGGATCCGCCCCCGGACGCCATTTTCAGACGTGGCAGCTACTGGCGCAACACGGTGTTCTTGGTGCCTTCTTCGACCTGGTCGATGACCAGCAGCTTGACCGGATCGGCGCCGACATTGGTCGCCTGATGCCATTGCCCGATCATCTCGATGATGAAATCACCTGTTTGATAGGTGTTGCTCTTGCCGGTCTCGACGTTGGTGACCTGAAGCGTGCCAGCCTCGACATAGGCATAGCGCGGAAACGGATGCTTGTGGACCGGCAAGGTCGCGCCCGGCGCGATCTGATAGGCCGAGACCAGGACCTGGACGTTCTTCTGGGGCAGCGTGATCGGCTGGCCGGACGCGGTCTCGGTGCGAGAGGCAAGCGGGGTTACGACAACCGGCGTCCCGCTGGCATCCAGCGCCTGGGCGCTGTTTGCAAACAGTGCAGCCGTGAGCAGCAGCGTCGGTGCCAAGATTTTTCGCATGATTCCCCCCGAACTGCGTCAGCATTGCGCAGCAAGCTTTGAGGCGCAAGGTTGTCTGTTCAGGAGCGCCTTATCCCGCTCTTCTGAACATGCCCGGCGTCATACCATGCATGGCCCGGAATGTACGGGAAAAATGGCTCTGGTCGGCGAAATCCGCCGTAATAGCGGCGTCGGCGAGGCCAAATCCCTGTTCGATCAGCGCGCTCGCCCGGCGCAATCGCCGGTCGCGGATATAGGCCGCCGGCGTCAGGCCAATTGCCTTGTTGAAATCGCGGATGACCTGGAACCGGGTCACGCCAGCCGCGCCGGCAAGCCGCTTGAGGTCGAGCTGCGAGCCAAGCTCGCTTTCGACAAGATCGCGGTACAGCGAAAATCTTCGCTGCGATCCGCAGCTTTCGATCTCTTCGGCCGGTCCGCTCGAGTCGCCATGCCGAACGATCAGTTGTCTAAGCGCCACGAGCAGGGACGTCTCTGCCGTCATTGTGTCCGGGGATGTCGAGCCCTGGTGCGCTGCCGTCAATGCTGCGGCGAGACTGCTGTCTTCGATCGTCGCGCGCGAAAACGCCGGAGCGCCGTCGCGGCCGAGTTCGCGGGTAAGCGCGGTCATCATCGGCACCGAAGGATAAAATGTCCGGTAGGCCCAGCCTTCATCCGCCCCGCGTTCGCCGTCATGCCACTCTTCAGGATTGACGACGGCAATGGCGCCCGCCGGAGCGAGAACGCTTTGACGGCCGATGCGAATGCGCTCGCAGCCGGCGGTGATCAGGGCGATCACATAGGTCGGGTGCGTGTGCAGGTCGTAGCGGTGCTGGGTGAAGCGCGCCTTGAACAGGCCCAGGTCGGGGAAGCACGGATGGCGCCAGTATTTCCCGGTCTCTGCCGCTTCGATTGTCTTTGCCATGGTCAATCCGGTTCAAGACGCTTTTCGTCGGGCCTTCTATGGCTGGCAGGATCAAAGCGCGCCGCCTTGCCGGCGTGAAGGAGGCATCATGCTGCATAATGACCCCATCGCCGCCCTGACACCAGAGGTCGTAGGCTGGCGGCACCATATCCATGCCAATCCGGAGCTCGGATTCAATGAATACGAAACGGCGCGTTTCGTTGCAGAGAAGCTGCGCTCCTTCGGCGTCGACGAGGTGCATGAAGGGATCGGCGGCACCGGCGTCGTCGGTGTCCTGCGCAGCGGTGGCGGCGCACGCGCCATCGGCCTTCGCGCCGAGCTCGACGCGCTTCCGGTGCTGGAGAAAACCGGCTTGGCCTATGCCTCAAGGAAAGAAGGAGTAATGCACGCCTGCGGCCATGACGGCCACACCGCCATGCTGCTCGGCGCCGCCAAACTGCTCAGTCAATCGCGCACCTTCGACGGCACCGTCACTTTCATCTTTCAGCCGGCCGAGGAAAACGAGTGCGGCAGCATGCGCATGATCGAGGACGGCTTGTTCAAGCGCTTTCCGGTCGAGGCGGTCTATGCGGTCCACAACTGGCCGGGCGTCAGGCTGGGAACGGTCGCCGCCCGCGCTGGTGCGCAAATGGCGGCCGTGGATAATTTCGAACTGATCTTCGAGGGTCTTGGCGCGCATGCCGCGATGCCGCAGCTCGGCGACGACCCGATCCTGGCCGCCGGCGCCTTTGTGCAAGCCGTCCAGCGCATCGTCAGCCGCTCGGTCGACCCGCAAAGCGCGCTTGTCGTCAGCCTCACGCAGATCCATGGCGGCAATGTCGGCAACATCGTGCCGGGCAAGGTCTGGCTGCAAGGCACCTGCCGCTTCTTCGAGCCCGGCCTTTCCGATCACTGCGAGATGCTGATCGGGGAGATCGCACAAGGCATTGCCGCCGCGTATTCGCTCAACGCCAGGCTCGACTACAGGAAGGGCCATCCGCCGCTGATCAACACGGCGGACGCGACGACCCGCGCCGTCGAGGCGGCGGCCTCCGTCGTCGGCCGGGAGAATGTCTTGACCGAGTTCAGCCCCAGTCTCGGCTGCGAGGATTTCGCTTTCATGATCCGCGACGCCGGCGGCTGTTATGCGTGGATCGGTGCCGGCGAGGTCGGCCCGGGCGAAGGCCTGCATGGCGACCGCTACGTCTTCAACGACGAGATCGTGCCGACGGTGATGCGCTATTACCTCAACCTCGTCGAGCAGACGCTTGCGCGGGCCGGTCCTTCTACAGCAGTTTTTCCGGCGTGATCGGCAACTCCCGGATCCGCTTGCCTGTGGCGTCGAAGACGGCATTGGCCACCGCAGCGGCAACGCCGGTGGCGCCGAGCTCGCCGATGCCCTTGCCGCCGATCGGGCTGGCATGCTCATCCACCTCGTCGACGAAGTGGATTATGATGTCGCCGGGAATGTCGGCATTGACCGGAATGGCGACCCCGGAAAGGTTCTTCGACAGGAACCGCCCAAGCACTGGTTCGTGCCTGCTCTGCTCCATCGCCGCCATGCCCCAGCCCCAGATGATGCCGCCCGTCATCTGGCTGCGGGCGGTGCGGGGATTGACGATGCGGCCGGCGCTGTAGCTGCCGACGGCGCGACGAAGCCTGAGCAGGCCGAGCCCCGGATCGACGCCGACCTCCATGAAAATCGCGCCGAAAGTGCGCATGGCGAGGCCTTTGCCATGCTGCGCCGGATCGAACGAGCCGGAGCCGATGATCTCGCCGATGTCGGTATGCCTCATAACGTCGGCGATCGTCTGACCGCCGGCAGCGCCTTTGCGCCGAATCTTGCCGTCCTGCATCTCCACCTCGTCCGGCAGCAGATTGGCAAGACGGGCAAGCTGCGAACGCGCATCTTCGGCGGCGGCAAGCACCGCCGCGCCCACCCCCATGGTCGATGACGAGCCATAGGTCGGTCCCGCCTCCGGCAGCTCTGTATCGCCCATTTCCAACTCGATCTTCTCCATCGGCAGGCCCAGCACATCGGCCGCGATCTGCGGAAAGATGGTGAGTGTTCCGGTCCCTATGTCCTGGGTGCCGGTGCGGATGAGCACTCTGCCGTCCCTGTGCAGCCTGACCTCGGCTGCAGGCGTCGGGTGGCGGAAACAGCCCATGGTACAGGTCGCCATGCCGTAGCCGATCAGCCAATCGCCATCGCGTTGCGGCTTGCGCGGGCGCTCGCGCCAGCCGAACAGGCGGGCGCCTTCCTCATAAGCCTCGCGCAGCTTCTTCGATGACCAGGGCTGGCCGGTGGCCGGATCCGTGTCCGCATGGTTGATCAGACGCAGGTCGAGCGGATCGATGCCGAGGCGGTGGGCGAGCTCGTCCATCGCGCTTTCGAGGGCCCAGGTACCCGGACCCTCGACCGGCGCGCGCAGCGCCGTCGGCATGGCGACGTTCGCGCGCTCGACACGCTGGCTGAGACGCATGGCCGGCGTGGCGTAGAGACCCTTCGAGGCTTCGGTGGCGAACTCGACGAAATCGTCGCTCACGGTGGTCAGGTTGACCACGTCCTGTTGCACGGCGGTCAGCTTGCCCGACCTGTCCGCAGCCAGCACGATCTTCTGTGCCATGCGCGGCTGGTAGCCGAGGCAGGAATAGGCATTGGCGCGGCTCAGCGCCAGCCTGACCGGGCGCTGCATGATGCGCGCCGCGGCGGCGGCCAGCACCTGATGCGGCCAGATCCAACCCTTGCCGCCGAAGCCGCCGCCGGTATGGCGGGAAATCACGCGGACCTTCCCGGCGGGGACATTCAAACGGGCGGCAAGCACCTGGCGGACACCATAGACGTGCTGCGTGGCGTCGTGCAGCGTCAGCTCTCCGTCGTTCCACTCAGCGAGCGTCGCCGAGGGCTCCATGGCGTTGTGGTGGCGCGACGGCTGCAGGTAGACGGCTTCGACCATGGCGGCTGCGTCGCTAAGCCCGCGGTCGACGTCGCCCTTGGTAAATGTCGGCTCCAGGAACAGGAAGCCGCTCTCCCTCGGCACGACCGCAGCCTTGTCGATGGCGGTCCACTTCGGCGGTGCCGGCAATTCCGGCTCGGCGAACTCGAAGCGCAATGCGACGTGGCGGGCACCGGCCTCCGCCGCCTCCAGCGTCTCGCCCAGCACAATGGCAAGCGGCTGACCCTCGTGACGTATCTCGTCGCCCTGCATGGGCATGAAGCTCTGCGCTGCCGGTGGGCCTTCGGCCTGCTGCATCTGCGTATCGGGCTCGGCCCTCGGCGATGCGAACCGGCCGAATTTGGGCATGTCCTCATGCGTGAGCACACGCACGACGCCCTTCTCGGCGAGCGCGTCGTCGACCATGATCGACGTCATGCGGCCGGCCGGAACGGGCGCGGTCACGAGTACCGCATAGAGCAGGTCGGGGGCGAAATAGTCGGCCGCATAGCGGGCGCGGCCGGTGACCTTGACGCCGCCGTCAGGGCGGGCAACAGGCTGGCTGATCATCATGACGACATCCTCGCTGCTCTTTCGATCGCCCGCAAAGCGGCGGTCTTGGCCAGTTCGATCTTGTAGGCGTTCTGCGACAAGGGACGCGCTTGGGCGAAGGATTGCTCGATAGCGGTGTTCAACGCCTCGCGATCGCCGATTTCGGCACCGGCGAGCTGCTCCTCGGCGGCGCTCAGCCGCCACGGCCGCAGCGCCACGGACCCCAGCGCCAGGGCGGCCCGACGGATAGTTCGGCCGTCCATCTCCAGCACAGCGGCGGCAGAGACGATGGCGTATTCGTAGGATTCGCGCTCGCGCACCTTGAGGTAAGCCGATCGCGGCGCCGGCGCCGGCAGCTCGATTGCCGTGATCAGTTCGCCTTGCTGCAACACATTGTCTGCCTCGGGCCGCGTGTCGGGAAGCAGGTGGAATTCCGCTGCCGGAATGCGCCGGCCGCCGCTGCGGTGCGCGGTGACGATGACCGCATCAAGTGCTGCCAGCGCCACGGCCGGGTCGGATGGCTGGGTGGCGACGCAATCCTCGGTCCAGCCGAATATCGCGTGATTGTCGTTGATGCCATGCAATGCCGAGCAGCCGGAGCCGAGCTGACGCTTGTTGCATGGCAACTGCTCTTCGGCACGGAAATAGGCACAGCGCGTCTTCTGCAGAAGATTGCCGCCTATCGTTGCCAGGTTTCTCAGCTGCGGCGATGCGGCGTTGAGGATCGCCTGGCTCAACACCGGATAGTCGCGCACGACCAACGCATGCTGCGCGACATCGTTGAGATGCGTCAGCGCGCCGATCGTCAAGCCGCCGCCGGGCAGTGTTTCGACCTGATCCAGCCCGTCGAGGCGGGAGATGTCGATGATCCGGGTCGGCTCGGCAATGCCAAGGCGCAGCCAGTTGAGCAATTCGGTGCCGCCGGCGAGAAAGGCGCTGTCCGGCGCGGCACCGGCTGCGATCGTGTCACCCAGGCTGTCGGCGCGTGCATAGACGAATGGGGTCATTGGCTCGCCCTCCCGGCCGCTGCGCGCACCGCCTCGACGATTTGCGGATAGGCCGAGCAGCGGCACAGATTCCCGCTCATCCATTCGCGGATCTCGGCATCGGAGCCGGTATGTCCCTCCTCGATCAGCGCCGCCGCTGACATCACCTGGCCGGGCGTGCAGAATCCGCACTGAAAACCATCATGATCGATGAACGCCTGCTGCACGGGATGAAGCGCATCGCCGTCTGCCAGCCCTTCGATCGTGGTAACCTCGCGTCCCTCGCAGGACACGGCAAGTATCATGCAGGCATTCACACGCCGCCCGTCGAGATGCACGGTGCAGGCGCCGCACTCGCCGAAATTGCATCCCTTTTTCGTTCCGGTCAGATGAAGCCGCTCGCGCAGCAGGTCGAGCAGCGTGACGCGGGTATCGAGATCGGAAAGGCTGTGATCCTCTCCGTTCACCCGCAACTTCAATAGGTGCCGATCGTGGAAGTTCATGTGGGGTACCTCGAAGCACATGCCGTACTCGCCGCAAGGACTCGTCCAGCAAGCAGCCACCCACCTGTCGAGGCGAAATAGGGCGGTCGATTCCGGGGAAAAGGCGCTGCCGGTCAGGGGAAGGCTAAAAAACGCGCATTCGAGATTTGCGGCGGAAAGGCCCTGAATGCCGCCGCAAAAAGTGCACTGTCACCGTAATTCGGGTGTGAAGTAACGCTGAAAGATTTATGGAGTAACGCATCAGCTTGGTTAGCCAGTTTTCGTGGGAGTCATTTGCCGATATAGGCGGCCAGCTCGTCAGGTGTCCCCATGGGAAAGGCGCGTTTCAGATGGTCGAGGAATGCGGAGACGCGCGCGCTCAGCAGCCGCCGAGAGGGATAGAGTGTCCACAGGGCGATGTCGGGTCCCTCGACATCCCCCCAAAGTACCAGCGTTCCGTCCGCCAGATCATGGCTCACTAGCGACACGGGAAGGCGTCCCGCGCCGACGCCCGCTCGCACTGCATCCCGGACCATGATGAGCGACGACAACGCAAGGACGGGCTCGATCGCGATTGTTAACCGGCCAGTGGGCGTCTTCACCTCCCAAGCCCCGCGATCTGTCGAACGCATGACGGCCGGGGTCGCCAGGCCTTCGGCCGGCAGGGCGAGGTCAGGACTTGCCACGACCACCAGCCGATCACGCAGAAAGGCTCGCCCAACGAGGCTCTCATCCGGATCCGGATTGACCCGGATCACCAGGTCAAATCCCTCTTCGATCATGTCGACGACGCGGTCTTCGGTCGTGACCTCGAGCCTGACCTCCGGGTATTTCAGGGCGAAGCCGGCGGCGATCTTCCCCATGGCGGTCTGTGCGAACAGCAATGGGGCGCTGATCCGCAACCGGCCGCGCGGCCTTTCGCCGCCTGAGGCGATCGCCGCCGTCGTCTCTTCGAGCTCGGAAAGCAACCGGCCCGCGCGCTCGAAAAGCGCGCGTCCTTCTTCCGTCAGCTTTAACGCGCGCGCGCCACGCTCGAACAGCCGTAGATCCAGACTCGCCTCCAGCTCCGCCACGCGTCGGGACAAGGTGGCTTTCGGGCGCCCGGCAGCGCGGGCGGCCTTACCGAAGCCCCCGTGGCGGGCGACCAGATTGAAATCAGCAAGGGCAAGTAGATCCATGTGTTCCACCTGTGGGACGGCGTGTTCAGATATAATGCCTACCGACACAAACGTGGATCACTAATTTTCTGGGACGCCATCCGGCTCAACTCAGGAGTAATCCCATGACCATTCTCGTTACCGGCGCGACCGGCAATGTCGGCCGCAACGTAGTCGAACAGCTCGTGAAGCGTGGCGCCGATGTGCGCGCTTTGGTTCGCGATCCCTCGAAGGCCAATTTCCCCACTGGCGTAGATGTCGTGCAGGGCGACCTGCTCGATGTCGATTCCCTGCGCAAGGCGTTCTCCGGCGTCTCCACCCTTTTCCTGCTGAACGCGGTGGTGGCCGACGAATACACCCAGGCGCTGGTAGCGCTGGCCGTTGCCCGTGAGGCCGGCATCGAGCGGATCGTCTACCTGTCGGTGATCCACAGCGACATCTACGTCAATGTGCCGCATTTCGCGGGCAAGTTCGGCGTCGAGCGGATGATCGAGCAGATGGAGCTCAACGCCACCATCCTGCGGCCCGCCTACTTCATGGACAACGACATCACGATCAACGACGTGGTGATCGGCTACGGCATCTATCCGATGCCGATCGGAGCCAAGGGCATCGCCATGATCGACGCGCGGGACATCGGCGAGATCGCCGCGATCGAACTCATCCGCCGCGAGCAGGCCGCGGCGCCGCTGCCGTTCGACCGCATCAACCTGGTCGGCCCCGACACGCTGACCGGCGCGGATGTCGCGGCCATCTGGGCGGATGTCCTGGGACGCCATGTCGCGTATCCCGGCGACGACACCACCGGCTTCGAACAGAACCTGCGGCAGTTCATGCCGAGCTGGATGGCGCTCGACATGCGCCTGATGGCGGAGCGCTTCCTCACGGACGGCATGGTCCCCGACGCCGGCGATGTCGATCGGCTGACCGCGCTGCTGGGCCGACCGTTGCGCTCTTATCGCGACTATGCGGCCGCAATTGCCGGCTGAGCCCCATCACCGACGTTCTGTCCAGGAGACATATCATGATTTACTCGACCGCTACCGTTCCGGTGAATCCCCGAGGCGAGACCAAGCTGACCCGTGCGCAGATATGGCAGGGCCTGGAACTCAAGGCGCGCGACGCCCGCCTGTTCCTGCCCGCAGGCCTCTGCACCCGTTGCGACGTCGTGGAGGAGAGCGCGACCCACTTCGTGCGCGAAGCTACGATCGCCGGTGCTGATCTGCGCGAAATCATCACGATCGAGCCGGAAAGCAAGGTCACCTTCTTCCAGGCGGCCGGTCCGCGCGAAGGCGCGGAAATCGCCTTCATAGCTAGTGGTCGGGTCATTCACATCAGAAAGTTGCGCCAACGGCAATTGCAACCAGCTGGTGAGCGAGCTGCTTCATAAGCACGGACGAAACGCAAAGCCAGTCCGTCAAAACGCGGGTGTAGATGACGTACTGCTTCACGGCTTTGTCCAGTTCAAGCGTTGTGCCTGACAAGGTAGTGGCCGAAGCATTGTCTAACGTCAACGTTCGTTGTGCCTGACCAAACGCTGAATAGCGGCGAACCCAAAGGCTCCCCAACGCAACGTACCCCGACTGTGCGCGTTCTAGTGAAATGGGAGAGCGCCATAGCCGATCTGACGGGGGTGGCCTGATGACAAATCGGAGCAACAGGGATGGCAAAGTTTAAAGAAGCCCTTGAGCGCGGGAAGAAAGCTCGCCGTCAGCAGGAGGAGCCCGTCGGCGGCGCGGAGATGGGGAAGCGAGATGGCCCCATGGCGGACTTCAGCGATCAAGCAAAGGCTTGGCTAAACGACGTCGTGATTGCATCGCTGGAGGCGGCCAAGGCGGACGTGGCAGGCGAGGTGACTGTCGACATAGACACCGCGCCACGCCGGCAGGTCAAAGCTTTAACCCCGTCGATTCGTTTCCAGATCTACAGGAAGCGAGAATTGGAGAAGACGCCTAGAAGAACCTATACGGTCAACGTTAAGGTGAGCGGGGCGGTGTCCGTATCTTCGCCGGGGATGGTGACCAAAGATGTGGGAAACATGGGGGATAGGTCCGACCTACGGGTCCGCACCGAACGTGGTCGAAATTGACGCAGCCAAACGGAAGGTTATTGCCGAAGTTGTGCGGCGGTGGATCACTTCAGAGGTAATCCGCAATTACCTTCGCAACCTGCTAAATCTGCCCGTAGAACGGGAGCTGCCGGCTGAGCAAAAGCATTTGCTGCAGGAACGTGATCGGGCCGACAAAGAGTGACTGCATGGCGCTCCATTGGTTCTCCCCGCCGGTCCCTGTCAGCACCGAGGGTAGCGGTTCGACGCGGAAGGTTAGCAACGCTGAAGCAGCCGCTGAGGAACTCCTGAAGTGGACCAACCATGGCCTTCAGTGGAACCTCGCGGTGCACGTATGCCTCGCTGTGATTGCCGACGAGATGGAGCCTGAGGAGTGCCGCAAGGCATTCTTGGCGGCTGCCAAGGAAGAGGGGTTGGTGCTACGCTCGTCTGATAGGGCCGAATGTGCCAGTTACCCGAGCCCAGTTCCCAAACATTCCTGATCCCTAATGCAACCATTCCCTCATCTCCGAGTTGCGCGACAGGCGGGGAAGCTCGGCCGACATGACAAAGCGCGACAAAGCCGGACACAAGTCCCTTCCAGAAGCCGTTCGGCACCGCCGTTCGGCACCAAGGAAGGGGATGTGATGCGTGCATATTGGTTGATGTGCATTGCCGCGCTTGCTCTCAATGCCGCGCCGGCGGCAGGGGAACCTTCGGTCGAGCGAGGACTCTACATCTCCATCATCGGCGGCTGCCACGATTGCCACACCGAAGGATATAGCGAAAGTGGCGGCAAGATCGATCCGGCCAAGGCTTTCAAGGGAAATGCACTCGGCTTTCAGGGACCGTGGGGAACCAGCTATGCGGCAAACCTACGGCTGACGGCCGCCGACCTCACAGCCGACGGCTTCGTTTCATATCTTCGAGGCCTTGAGACTTATCCACCGATGCCGCGGTATAATGTACGGGCTATGAGCGATGAGGACAAGAAGTCGCTCTATCTCTATATCCGCACGCTCGGTGACCCAGGCGAGCGAGCGCCGGCTTTCGTGCCGCCTGGCGAGAAGGTCCATACGCCTTATATCGTCCTCGCCCCGCCCTTGTCGCCGCCCGCCTGCACACGCGATTTCGATTGCGGTGTAGGAGAAGTCTGCGATCCCAGTGGCTCCGGGCAGTGCGTGAAGAGATAACGCTCAGACCAACTGGCCGCCATCGCGCACTGGCCGCTGAGGCCGGACCTCGGGGTCGACGATAGGCCGGGAATAACATCGTTGCATTGCCGGCGGCTTTGACCCCGAGCTGAGCATTTCGACGATTGTTAAATCCAAAGAATCACCACAGGAGGGTGGCCGTCGAGCGAGTTTTTAGCAGCCCATTTCCGCAGCCCCTTAGTGTGCAACTTCGGAAGCTGCCGACATCAATTCCTCGGGATTCGGCGCTCTGAAGGTGTTGAGGCCATCCTCCAGAACTTCAGTGAAGTTCCAGCGTACGATGCCCGCACGGTCGATTAGGAATTGACCGACAAGCTGCCCCTGGCCGGAAGCCATCGCCTGCTGATCGGCTCCCGTAATCTCATATCCTTCCTTCTTGTTAAGAAACTCGTACATGGCCATGACGTCCATAGGCTCGGGCAACTCGCCCGGGAGATGGATCCGGATCGCCATGACCGTGTCCATCCCGACCTCGCGCAAGCCGAAGGCACGGTGCGAGGCCCGCTCCGGGTCGGATGCAGCGATAAGATCGGGTGCCGGGTGGTAACGGAAATAGAGCCGCGCCCGCTCGACTGGCGTATTGACCACCGCCAGGCATTCGACGCCTTTCTCACGCAGGGCCGGCTTAAGTTGCGCCATCGCCGCGACATGGCGCCGGCAGAACGGACAGTGCAGGCCTCGGAACAAACCGATCAACAACGGGCTACGGCCTCGAAAATCATCGAGCGCGATCTTGCCTTCGCGTGAGATCGCATTGAGCACAACATTCGGTGCCCGGTCGCCCGGCTGCAGCGGGCGGTCAACACTACTGCTCGTGGACATGGACAACCTCCTCGCCCTGGGTCAGTCAGGGAAAGCAGCACACCCAGCGTTTCGGAGGCGATCAAGTTGCCGGGGGCGAAAGCTTCCTGTGCCAAGGCAATAGCTTTCGACCTCTGCCATATTGCCGAGGTCGAGATTACGCGTGTTGCAAGCTCATCATAACACGAAAAATTCATCTGCGGGTCGCCGCCAAATGTGGTGAATGACCTCACGCGAGCGCACTGCCAAATGCTCTTGCGCTGAAGGTCAGGTTCCCGACCTCGATTTGGAGGTTCAAGTCTGCAACGCACAAGGTCGTCAACGGGTCGGTTCCGGACGATAAGCGAAGGTCCGCTCCTGAAAAGCGTCGGGAATGTCTGGAAATGGCGCAACAACGATGTCCAAGATGGTCGCCGGCAACGTCCGCCATCGGGCAACAGCGAAGATCACCTCAACGGCCCATGGGGCGCGAAGCTGCCGATCATTAGTATTTCCGCGCGCTAGTCGCCAGTCCTGCGATCGCGGCTTGCGAAAGAATAGGCGGGGGCGGGCGAGGCCGCTATTCTGCGCTTGATTGCATCCGTCCTCGACGCTCTGACACAAGATCGAAGCGTAGGGAAAAATCGCACGCCGGCATGCAAAATCGCGACTTGGCGTAGAAATGAGCGGCCCGAGACATAGGTGACGATTTGTACCGGACACATAGGTAACACTTTTCGGTTTTTGCCGGGAGGTGTTGATGCCGTGGAGAGAGTGTTCGGTGATGGAGGAACGTCTTCGCTTTGTGGCTCGCCTGCTCGACGGAGAAGGCATGAGCGCGGTGTGCCGGGAGTTCGGGATCTCGCGCAAGACCGGCTACAAGATCTTCAACCGCTACAGGCAAGAGGGGTTGGAGGCGCTTTGCGACCGCTCGCGGCGGCCGGTACGCTATGCCAACCCACTGCCCAAGCAGATCGAGCGGCTGATCGTCGAGAGCAAGCGCGAGAAGGCGAACTGAGCGAGTGGACAAATTGTCCAGACGGCCCGCTGCCTCACGGTCGGTGGCGGGCTTTATCTTGTGGCAGAAAAGTCACGCAGCTTGAAAATGCCGAGCTTCAACCGCTGCGAGCTTTATTATCCAGCTGAGCGAGGCGTACCCTCGTCGAGGGGCAAAAAGGGGACGCTGCCTCTGAGACTCCTCCGAACTCGCGCCCGCTGCCTGCCTATTTCTTCTGTGAGCATGGCCACGCCGCGAGAAGCGCATTGTGGACGATGCCAGGACCGGCCATGTGACGGATTTCTGGGTGAGCAGCCAGGTAGTTGCAGGTAACATCCTCCACTTGTTTGGAGGAAGCACCAATTGGCACACAAATGAACCGCCTCGGGATAACGTTTGAGCCAGTGGCATCATCTATAACGCATACTGACACCTTGGACATCAGCGATTGCCATAGCGTAGCCCCGCACCAGGACACGACTCCCAGCCGATCCATTGGTGCAGAGCTCGTTCAATGCGTTGCCGTCTTCGAAGTATTCAGCAAGCGCTGAAGGTGCGTACGCACTTATCGCGAGAAGCGCCAATGCCAGCGTTGCTGAATAACCTACCATCGTCTTCATACTGGCACCGGTGTAAGACCGGCTGGGTATTCATTGTAGCCGTCTATCTTGAACTCGAACCCTGTGAGGGCCTCGAAGCCTTCCGCAGCATCGTCAACGTGCTCGAAGCCGCGGCCCAGCTCCTTCCACATGTCGCGGCCTAGTTGCCGCAGATCTGGATTGTTCGCGGACCGGACAGAGTGCAGCCACACAAAAAATCCGACGGCGAGCTCGGGTCGATTTTTGGCCTGGAGATCCCTGATCAGTTGCCCGATTTTCAGCGCAAGCGCGGGCTCCTGCATTTCGCACAGGGCTGGCTCAAGCAGGTTCCAACCTCTCGTTTGGGCTACCAAATTCCTGTGGTTGGTCGCGCAGGCCACGATCATACCGACCTCGGAACCATCCATGGCTCGAAGTCGGCCGACAAACTCCTCCAATTCACGCTTCTGAACGTTCGTCGACCAGCCAAGAACCTTGTTGCCCAACCAGCCCATGATCCCCTCCCAAAGTCCCGGGGCGATAGTGGCAGGAAGGCGCAGGAATGCAAGGAGTGCTCAAGCTTCTGGCGAATAGTCCTCGGGGTGCACCAATTTGGGTGAGGAGAACCACAGGTCTCTGAAGGCGACCAGGGGCAGCGTCCAAGGCTCCCATTTGTCCATGGCGCGCAAGATGAACAGGCCAGCTTCGAAGGCGACCAAAGCGCGCGTTTGTTCAGGCCTATCATGCTTGAGCCAGTCTCGCGTCTCGTTGAGACGCCGGATCCAGACTTTGTTTTCCTCGATAGGGCGAGATCGGTTATCCCGAATGGTCGTCCAAAGGCCGCCCGTCTTCTCAGGCCCCATGTCTTCAGCAGCTCCCGCCAGTGTGACAGTGACGGCAAACTGCCCAGCGTGGAACGCAGCAATCGCGGCTTCGATCTGTTGAACCGCTGCTTCGTGCTTGGTGACCGTGAAGACCCGGTAGAAAGGCCGCTTCTCTCGCATCTGTAGCCCTAGGTGTAGCCCAGTCAGCCAATCGCGCAAAACTGCGGAACTCGAAAACGCCTCTAAGCCTTTGAAATTATTGGCTCCCCGGGCCGGATTCGAACCAGCGACCAACCGGTTAACAGCCGGTTGCTCTACCACTGAGCTACCGGGGAACAGAGGCTCTTGCGTGAGTGGGGCAGCCTATAGCAAACCCGTTTCGGCTTTGCAAAGAAGCATTTCGCATTTTTTCGACGCTTTTTGGCGCGGGGCATCCTGGCAGTGGCCGGCAAGCGCCCTCATATGAGCTGTCTCTCGCCTGTCACGGAACGGAAAAGGCCGTTGCGGCTTTCTCCGGGTGATGGTGGTGCTACTGAAGCAAACGGATCGATATTTCACATGACGGCAATGAGCGACGACCAGCCACCGGCCCGGAAAATCTCGGTCTTCGGCCGCCAGTTCACCATGCCGCGCTCGCGCGGCCTCCGGATTGCGATCGGCGTCGTGCTGATCATCGGCGGCATTCTCGGCTTCTTGCCGATCCTGGGTTTCTGGATGGTGCCGATCGGATTGCTGGTGCTCTCCTACGAATTCGCGTTGGTGCGCCGTCACCGGCGCCGCTTCGTCGTCTGGTGGGAGCGACGCCGCCGGCCGGATTGAGGTTGCCCTGCTGACAGGCGGGAAACAGGGCAATTGTTTGAGAGCGGCGTGGTCATCACCGAGGCTGGTCGAAACAGCTTTCCAGGCGTTCGCAGAGCTCCTTGAGAACGGCGGTAGCCGATGCCAGCCGCGCCCGGTCGCGCGGCGGCAGGCTGTTTGCGCCTTCTATGCTGAGGCGATCGATGGCATAGCGCACAAGCTCTGCAGACTGCGACAATCCGCGCGGTGTGCCGTCTTTCGTAGCTGCTCGACCCATGGCGGAACCCTTCTTTCTGCCCAACGTGGCCGCCGGTTTCGGGTTCCTGTCGCCGAGGATCATCCTTAACGATAAGCTAATATGTTATTGCTAGCATGGCATTGCATTGATAAGCAGTGCCTCGATGTCGGAAGAACCGTTGGGAATGCATGGTGGCCGCTTGACGGCATTTTCGCCGCAACCTATTGGAGCCGGGTGGAACGCCGGGAGCAATGAGGCCTCGTGGCGGAGTGGTTACGCAGAGGACTGCAAATCCTTGCACCCCGGTTCGATTCCGGGCGAGGCCTCCAATGCCCGAGCTCCCGCGCGTCAGCGCCAGGGGGCTTCAGTTCCGGTCGAAACAGCCGCGGCCTTTGCGCGGCAAGCGGATGGTTGGAACATGAGCGCTGATTTTGCCGAACGCCGGGTGAAGATGGTCGACGGCCAGATCCGCACCACCGACGTGACCAGCGCACCGCTGCTCGAGGCTATGCTTGTCGTGCCGCGCGAGGCCTTTGTTGCCCCCGGCCAGCGTGACCTTGCCTATATCGACGAGGACATCCGCATTGCCGATACGGCCGATGGTCCGCGCTATCTGATGGAACCGTCGCCATTGGCCAAGCTGATGCAGCTGGCCGATATCGGCCCAAGCGATTCGGCACTCGATGTCGGCTGCGGCACCGGCTATGCGGCGGCGATCCTGTCGCGGCTGGCAAGGTCCGTCGTCGCGCTGGAAAGCGATCCGGCGCTGGCCGAGACCGCCACTTCGACGCTTGCTGCGCTGGGTTCCGGCAATGTCACCGTGGTCCAGGGACCGTTGCCGCAAGGCCATGCCGCCAATGGGCCTTACGACGTCATCTTGATCGGTGGCAGCGTCGGCGAGGTGCCGGCGGCGCTGTTCGACCAGCTTGCCGAAGGCGGCCGACTCGTCGCCGTTGAAGGGCAGGGCAATTCGGGCGTAGCCCGGCTTTTTTTTAAGACTGGGGGGGTTGTAACGGGAAGACGCGCATTTAATGCGGCAATTAAGCCACTACCGGGATTCGAACGCATTCCCGCCTTCGAATTCTGAGTGATTTTGCCTTGCAGCGAAGGCGTTGTCATGATCGCTTGCGTTTGAACAATCGTTGCTGATCTGCATAACCGGGCGTTTCTGGGGCTTTCAGCGGGGGAACGATAAAAAACGCGGCGCCGGCTGATCAGAAGGAGAAGCCAGCGTGGCGCAGTTCCCGTGCAAAACGAATGAGGGAATATAACGTGCCGTCTGTACGCAAGTTGCTTTTTACCGCCGTCCTCGTTTCGGCGACCGCGCTTTCTCCATTGGCCGCCTCGGCCGAAACCATTCTCGGGGCGCTGTCAAAAGCCTACCAGAACAATTCCTCGCTTAATTCTTCGCGCGCCGGCGCCCGCGTCACCGACGAGGGCGTTGCTATTGCCAAGTCCGGCTACCGCCCGACCATCACCGGTTCCGGAAGTATTGATTATACCGCCAGCCACAGCAACCGGTTGCACCGAAACATCTCGATAACCACCGGCAACTTCGGCGTCGAGATCGATCAGACGCTGTTTGACGGTTTTCAGACCAGGAACAATGTGGCGGCCGCCGAATCGCGGGTCCGCGCTTCGTTCGAAAGCCTGCGCAACGCCGAAGAAAACACTCTCTTCAACGCGGCAAGTGCCTATATGGACGTTATCCGCGACCGTCAGGTCGCCGTGCTGACCGAACAGAACCTGCAATTCCTGACCGAGCAGGCGCGTGCGGCGCGTTCGCGCTTCGAGGTCGGCGAAGGTACGCGCACCGACGTCGCGCAAGCCGACGCCCAGCGCGCCTCCGCGGTGGCGCAGTTGAGTGCCGCCCGCGCCACGGCGCTGGCAAGTGCTGCGACCTATCGCCAGGTCGTCGGCGACGAGCCGGGCAAGCTCAGGCCGGCTGCGCCGGTGTCGAAGCTGTTGCCGTCGAGCCTCGATGCGGCGATCGCGATCGCATCGGCCGAGCATCCGGCCATCCTCGCCACCGCGCATCTGGTCGACGCGGCGGCGTTTTCGGTGAAGTCTGCCGAAGGCGCGCTGCTGCCGCAGCTCTCGGCGTCGGCGGGTGTTTCGAGTGCCATTCGCGGCACCGCGCCGGGCTCGCTCTCCTCGACACAGGATGGCGTAACCAATTCGGCGAACATCGGCGCGACACTGACGATACCGATATATTCCGGCGGCCGCACTTCGGCACTGGTTCGCCAATCAAAGGAATCACTTAGCCAGGCCCGTATCGAGGTCGATGTCAGCCGCGACACCGTGCGCCAGGCTGTGACCTCCGCATGGTCGCAATACACTGCCGCGCAGCAAAGCGTCACGGCCAATCGGCAGGTGGTCGCAGCCGCACAGCTTGCCCTGAACGGCGTCATCGAGGAGCGCAATGTCGGCCAGCGCACCACGCTCGACGTGCTCAACGCGCAGGCGACCCTCATCACCGCCAAGATCAATCTTGTCAGCGCCGAACGCGATGTGGTGGTGGCAAGCTATGCCATCCTCTCGGCGGTTGGCCATTTGTCGGCAGACCGCCTTGCTCTCAACGTGACGAAGTACAGGCCGGAAGAGCATTACGACGCCGTCAAGGACAAGTGGATCGGCCTGCGCACGCCGGACGGCCGCTGATCGCCAGGCCGTGTCTTCAGCCCGCGCTCGAACGACGCGCGGGCTCCAACTCCCGACCCTAATCTGTTGAAATCCGAGATGTCGCCAGATTGGGGATTCTCGCAAGGCGTTCCGTCGGTTACGCTGTTGCCATGATTCGAATCCGGCATTGCCGGACAGGAAATCTGAGAACGAGTCACAAGGGCGGCGGATGTGACGATGGCGACGGCGAGCAGCGTACAGCGCGAACCTTCCATGGAAGAGATACTGGCTTCCATCAGAAGGATCATCGAGGACAGCGATACCGGCCGCAAGCAGCCGGGCGAAGCAGACGAGCTGCGCCAGGATCTGCAACCGGCACCGGCAGCCGGACGCACAGCGGAGGCGGATGCGTTCCGCTCCGAACTGCGCGGCGGACTGGAGATCGCCAAGCCGGCCACGCGGGCCGAGGTGCAGCCAACGGCCGCATCAGTTATTGAGCGCCTGGAAACGCCGCTCCGCCCCGGCCCGGTAAAAGCACCGGTGACGCTGGCTGAGGTGAACGCCGCTCCCGCACCGGCTGCAAAGCCGGATCGGCCTGCGATGGCCAACGCTGGCGAGACGACCGACACCATCATTGCCGATTGGCGGCGCGAGATCGCCGCGGTCGGCGACGCGATGGCCAAGCCGGAGCGCGCCGAGCCACCCCGGACGCCGGACGCCGAGCCGAAAGCCGAGGTTTTCGAGGACGAGGCGACTGCTGGACCTGCGCCGGAGCATTCGGAAATTGGGCCGGAGCTTTCGGAGGGCGGCCCGCAACCTTCGGAACTCGGCCCGGAACCTTCGAAAATCGACCTGGAATCTTCGAAAATCGGCCCGGAATCTTCGAAAGTCGGATTGGCGCGTCCGGCGGCGAGCGAGCCGCCGCCCGCACGCCCGGCGATCCTTTCGGAGCATACGGGCCGGCAGGTTGCCGCCGCCTTCGGCGAGCTTTCCGACGCGTTTGCCAGCCGCAGCAAGAAGACCTTCGACGAGATGGCTGAAGAGATGCTGCGGCCCATGCTGCAGGACTGGCTGGACAACAACCTGCCGACGCTGGTCGAGCGGCTGGTGCGCGAGGAAATCGAGCGCGTCGCGCGCGGCGCACAATAGCAGTTCGGAGGAAACGCCGCCGATAGGCGGCTCGACCGGCGAATTGTCGAAGTCGGCGCTGCCCCTCATCCGCCTTGCCGGCACCTTCTCCCCGCATAGTGAGCGGGAGAAGGGATTGGCCGCAACCTGGGGCGCCTTTTCCGCAACGTTTGTGATTGGCGAAAGCTTCGGTACAGGCGTCTTTCTCCCCGTCACCATACGAGGAGAAATGCCCGGCAGGGCAATGAGGGCGGCGCAAACCTGAAGCGATTGCCTTGCAACATTCAGTTGCGCGAGTTGCACCGAACCATCCCGGCGCTATCTATTGGCCATGCCGCCGTTGCGGTTGACTTGGCAACAACCTTCCGATTTACACCGGACCACAGATTCCGGACAGCGCGGACCGTTTTCCCATGCTCGAAAAGACCTACGACGCCAAAGCCGTCGAGCCGAAGATTGCCAGGATCTGGGAAGAGGCCGACGCGTTTCGGGCCGGCGCCGGGGCCGAGGAGGGGGCTGAAGCCTTCACGATCGTCATCCCGCCGCCGAACGTCACCGGCTCGCTGCATATGGGCCACGCGCTCAACAACACGCTGCAGGACATTCTGGTGCGCTTCGAGCGCATGCGCGGCAAGAACGTGCTGTGGCAGCCGGGGATGGATCATGCCGGCATCGCCACGCAGATGGTGGTCGAGCGCCAGCTGATGGAAAAGCAGATCCACCGCCGCGACCTGACGCGCGATGAGTTCATCGACAAGGTGTGGGAGTGGAAGGCAGAATCCGGCGGCGCCATCCTCAACCAGCTGAAGCGGCTCGGGGCCTCGGCCGACTGGAGCCGGGAGCGCTTCACCATGGACGAGGGCCTGTCCAAGGCCGTGCTCGAAGTGTTCGTGACGCTCTACAAGGAAGGGCTGATCTACAAGGACAAGCGCCTTGTGAACTGGGACCCGAAGCTGTTGACCGCCATCTCGGATCTCGAGGTCGAGCAGCAGGAAGTCAACGGCAACCTCTGGCACTTCCGCTATCCGGTCGAAGGCATGACCTTCGATCCGGAAAATCCGAAGACCTTCATCACCGTTGCGACGACCCGGCCGGAGACGATGCTGGGCGATACGGCTGTCGCAGTCCACCCCGACGACGAGCGTTTCCGGCATCTTGTCGGCAAGAAACTCATCCTGCCGATCGTCGGCCGCAGGATCCCGGTGGTCGCGGACGAGTATTCCGATCCTGAAAAAGGCAGCGGTGCGGTCAAGATCACGCCGGCGCATGACTTCAACGATTTCGAGGTCGGCAAGCGCCACCGGCTGCCGGCGGTCAACATCCTCGCCGTCAATGCGGCGGTGAGCCTCAAGGACAATGAGGACTTTCTCGCCGGGCTGGAAGTGACGCCGGAGCACCAGGCCGTATGGGACAGCCTCGACGGCCTGGACCGTTTCGATGCGCGCAAGAAGATCGTCGAGTTGATGGAGGCGGGCGGCTTTCTCGAGAAGGTCGAGCCGCATCGCCACACGGTGCCGCACGGCGACCGCGGCGGCGTGCCGATCGAGCCGTTTCTGACCGACCAATGGTATGTCAATGCGGCGGAACTGGCCAAGCCGGCGATCGCCTCGGTGCGCGAGAGCCGTACCAATTTCGTGCCCAAAAACTGGGAAAAGACCTATTTCGACTGGATGGAGAACATCCAGCCCTGGTGCATTTCGCGCCAGCTCTGGTGGGGCCACCAGATCCCTGCCTGGTATGGGCCGGACGGGCATGTCTTTGTCGAAAAGACCGAGGAAGAGGCACTCGGTGCCGCCGTCGAATATTATCTGGCGCTGGAAGGGCCGTGGAAGGCCTGGGTCGAGGACAAGCTCGAGAATTTCCAGCCTGGCGAGATCCTGACCCGCGACGAGGACGTGCTCGATACATGGTTCTCGTCGGCGCTGTGGCCGTTCTCGACGCTTGGCTGGCCGGATCAGACGCCGGAGCTGAAGACCTATTACCCGACCGACGTGCTGGTGACCGGTTTTGACATCATCTTCTTCTGGGTCGCCCGCATGATGATGATGGGCCTGCATTTCATGGATCAGGAGCCGTTTCATACCCTCTATGTCCATGCGTTGGTTCGCGACAAGAACGGGCAGAAGATGTCGAAGTCGAAAGGCAACGTCATCGATCCGCTCGAGCTCATCGACGAATACGGCGCCGATGCGCTGCGCTTCACCTTGACGGTGATGGCAGCGCAAGGGCGCGACGTTAAGCTCGATCCGGCCCGCATTGCAGGTTATCGCAATTTCGGCACCAAGCTGTGGAACGCGACGCGCTTCGCCGAGATGAACGAAGTGGCGCGCGACGACGATTTCTGGCTGCAGGACGCCAAGCTGGCGGTCAACCGCTGGATCCTGACGGAGCTGACGCGAGCCGCGCGCGACATAACCGACGGCATCACCTCGTATCGCTTCAACGAGGCGGCGGGTGCTGCCTACCGGTTCGTCTGGAACCAGTTCTGCGACTGGTATCTGGAACTGCTGAAGCCGGTGTTCATGGGCGCCGACGAGGCCGCCAAGGCCGAGAGCAGGGCATGCGTGGCCTTCGTGCTGGACGAGATCTACAAGCTGCTGCATCCGATGATGCCGTTCATGACCGAAGAACTGTGGGCCGAAACCGCCGGCGAGGGCAGGCAACGGCCGTCGCTGCTTTGTCATGCGGCTTGGCCGTCGCCCGACTTCGAGGACGAGGCGGCCGCCGCCGATATTAACTGGCTGGTCGATCTCGTCTCCGGCATCCGCTCGGTGCGTTCGGAGATGAACGTGCCGCCGGCGGCGATCGCACCGCTCGTGGTGATCGGCGCCAACGAAACGACGCGCGAAAGGCTCGAGCGTCAGGGCTCGGCCATCAAGCGTCTGGCGCGGGTCGGCGACATCTCGCTAGCGGAGGCGCCACCCAGGGGATCCGCCCAGATCGTCGTCAACGAGGCGACCATCTGCCTGCCGCTCGGCAGCCTGATCGACCTTGCCGCCGAGGCAGCGCGCCTGCACAAGGAGCTTGCCAAGGTGACCGAGGAAATAGCGCGGCTCTACAAGAAGCTGTCCAACGAGAAATTCGTCGCCAACGCGCCGGAAGAGGTAGTGGAGGCCGAGCGTGAAAAACTCGCCGAATATCGCGAGGCGCAAGAGAAGCTTTCGGTGGCATTGGCGCGGGTGCGCGATGCGGGCTGATCAAACAAACCGGGCCGGCTGGCCGCAATAGATTCGCCGGTCACGAATCTGCTTTCCAGCTAGGCCGCCTGCCACGAAAACAGGCATTCCGCAGCGTAAATCTTGAGGCAAACTGAATGTTTTTGCCCCATTGTTGCCATAATGTAACAATGGCCGGCTGGGCAGGCAAAATTCCCTGTTCCCTGGTGATTTAGGCGGTTTTACCAAGTTTTCTCGTCGATTTGCATTGAGGCGGCCATTTTCCTGCCTCGGTAAGAAGGCCGACACCTTGTCGGAAATGCGGTCCGCCAAGGTATACATGTACGCACGGCGAATTCGTTGTTGCGCCGTTAACCTGAATTGGTTCTAGCTTGATGCAAGGACATTTCGGGGAGGAGATTCATGTGTTGTTCGCGTCTGAAAGTGCTGCTGGGCGCGGGGGCTTTTTCGCTGGCTTTTGCTGGGACGGTGCAAGCCGGGGGCTTTGACCGGGGCGGCGTCAACATCGACCAGCTGTTCGACGCGGCGCCATATTCGTTCGATGCGGGCGTCACCTATGTTTCGCCACAGCGCAAACTCAAGAATGTGCAGCGTCTCGATGGCTCGGGTTTGTCGACATCGGCGGTGGACGTTGGTGGCGATTATGCGGTGCCGCATGTCGGTATCAAAGCCAACATCTTTGAGCCCGTAGACTGTCTTGCCACCTATACGAGACCGTATGGTGCGGACGCGAATTTCGGCCTGAACAACGCCTATTCGCCGACAGCGGTCAAATACGCCGTCGACACAGACGATTTCGGTCTCACCTGCTCCTATAAGGTGAACGTCGGCAAAGGCGCCATACGATTCATCGGCGGTGTCTCCTACCAGCAGGTAGACGCGTTTCTTTCCCGTCAGACACTGCTCGCCTTCGGCAATACCGGCCTCGGCGTCTTCAAACTATCCGACGAGGCATGGGGTTGGCGTGCAGGCGCAGCCTATGAGATCCCCGAGATCGCTCTGCGCGCCAGCCTAATGTACTCTTCGAGCTACAAATATGACGGGCTGTCGGGAACCGTCGACACGACCGGCTTCAGGGGCGCCTTTCCAGCGGATCTGATTCCCGGCTCTACCGGCGTGTACCCAGTCTCGGCGTCGGCTGAGATACCTCAAGCTCTGGAATTCAAGCTGCAGAGCGGCATAGCTCCTGGCTGGCTGGCCTTTGGTTCCGTCCGCTGGCAGGAGTGGAGCAAGCTTGGCGTCATTGCCATCAATGGCGTGCGCAGTCCGGTAACCGGTGCTCCCTCGCCCGTTTCATTCGATCTGCTTTATCGCGACGGCTGGACGGTCACCGGCGGCATCGGTCACAAGTTCACCGATCAATTGTCGGGCGTGGTTTCGCTGACCTGGGATCGCGGCACCTCGACGACCTCCGGCTATCAGTCGGATACCTGGGCCGTGGCCAGCGGCGTCTCCTATTCGCCGAACGACCAGATCGAGGTCAGGCTCGGCGGCTCGATCGGTGTGCTGACGAGCGGGTCATCGACTTTCAGCGGTGTCGGCGACGAGGCAAATGCCGTCACCTACACTTACGACAACGACCTGCTTCTCGCCGGTTCGGCTTCCGTTAAGATCAAGTTCTAACTACGGATTTTTAAAACGACAAAACGGCCGGGCACTGCCCGGTCGGTTCGTTCGGCGCTCGTCCGGCATTCGGCGGCGCAACAATTGCCCCCAAGATGTTCGCTCCTGTAATTGTGACGTTTTGGCAACAGTTTCTGAACAACCCTCGCGCCACCCGGCCGCCCGGGAACATTGCCCATTTCCCGCCATAAACGCGGCGCACCTCGAATTTGTCTCGGGACACGCGCCAAAAGGCTAGGCGAAGAGGCAGGCCGCACCGCCCGCGGCAAGGACGAGTATGGACACCAGAGCGATCTCCAAGGCCAAGCTGCCGAGCCGCCACGTGACCGTTGGTCCCGAGCGGGCGCCGCATCGCTCCTACCTCTATGCTATGGGGCTGTCGGCGGCCGAGATCGCGCAGCCGCTGGTCGGTGTCGCCAGCTGCTGGAACGAAGCCGCACCCTGCAACATCTCGCTGATGCGCCAGGCGCAAGTGGTCAAAAAGGGCGTGGCGGCGGCCAACGGCACGCCACGCGAATTCTGCACCATCACCGTCACCGACGGCATCGCCATGGGCCATCAGGGCATGAAGTCGTCGCTGGTGTCGCGCGAGGTCATCGCCGACTCGGTCGAACTCACCATGCGCGGCCATTGCTACGATGCGCTGGTTGGATTGGCCGGTTGCGACAAGTCGCTGCCCGGCATGATGATGGCCATGGTGCGCCTCAACGTACCGTCGATCTTCATCTATGGCGGCTCGATCCTGCCCGGCAGCTACCGTGGCCGGCAGATCACCGTGCAGGACGTGTTCGAGGCGGTGGGCCAGCACTCGGTCGGCACCATCAGCGACGCCGAGCTGCTCGAGATCGAGCAAGCCGCCTGTCCTTCGGCCGGCTCCTGCGGCGCCCAGTTCACCGCCAACACCATGGCCACCGTCGCTGAGGCCATCGGCCTGGCGCTGCCCTATTCCTGCGGCGCGCCTGCACCCTACGAGATGCGTGACCGCTTCAATTTCGCTTCCGGCGAAAAGATCATGGAGCTGATCGCAAGGAACATCCGCCCGCGCGACATCGTTACCATGGAAGCGTTGGAAAATGCCGCGACCGTGGTCTCGGCCACCGGCGGCTCGACCAACGCGGCGCTGCATCTGCCGGCGATCGCGCACGAGGCCGGGATAAAGTTCGATCTTTTCGACGTGGCCAGGATATTTGAGAAGACACCCTACATCGCCGACCTCAAGCCGGGCGGCAAGTACGTCGCCAAGGACATGTTCGAGGCCGGCGGCATTCCGCTCTTGATGAAGACGCTGCTCGACCATGGCTACCTTCATGGCGATTGCCTGACGGTGACTGGCCGCACTTTGGCCGAAAATATGGAACATGTTTCCTGGAATGACAGCCAGGATGTGGTCCGTCCCGCCAACAGGCCGATTACCCAGACCGGCGGGGTCGTGGGCTTGAAGGGTAACCTTGCCCCCGAAGGCGCGATCGTGAAGGTCGCCGGCATGACGGAGCTGAAATTCTCGGGTCCGGCGCGCTGCTTCGATTCGGAAGAGGAATGTTTCGAAGCGGTTACGCATCGCAACTATAGGGAAGGCGAGGTTCTCGTCATCCGCTACGAGGGTCCGCGCGGCGGCCCGGGCATGCGCGAAATGCTGTCGACGACGGCGGCTCTCTACGGCCAGGGCATGGGCGGCAAGGTGGCGCTCATCACCGACGGGCGTTTTTCGGGCGCAACGCGCGGTTTCTGCATCGGCCATGTCGGGCCGGAAGCGGCAGTGGGCGGCCCGATCGGGCTGCTTAGGGATGGCGACTTGATCTCGATCGATGCGGTGAACGGCACGATCGAGGTTGCATTGTCCAAAGCCGAACTGGCGTCGAGGGCAAAGGCATGGAAGGCGCGCACCACGGACTATCAGTCGGGCGCGATCTGGAAATACGCACAGACGGTCGGATCTGCCCGCGACGGCGCGGTCACCCATCCCGGCGGTGCCAAAGAAACACACTGCTATGCGGACATCTGAGTTGTTGAGGTCGTCTGTCCTTTCGGCACTGGTTGCGCTCGCCACGTTTGGCGCGACCTTGGGCGCCGTCGGCCAGGCCATGGCCTTCGACGACAAGGTGTTCGACGACAAGACCGGCGTGAAGCCGCAGTCGAGCCCGTGGGCGGTGTTCCAGTTCGGCTTTTCCGCCTACAAGAACGGCCATAAGGAGCAGGCCGCGGAAGCCTATAAATATGCCGCGGAGAACGGCCAGATCGGCGCCACCTGGAAGCTTGCGCGCATGTATGCCGAAGGCGATGGCGTGGCGCGAGACGACTACGCGGCGTTCAAGTTCTTCTCAGAGATCGTCGACCAGGATGTCGAGCCCGGTTCGCCCGAGGAAAGCTATGTTTCGGACGCACTGGTAGCGCTTGGCGACTATCTGAGGAAGGGCATTCCCGGCAGCCCCGTCGAGGAGAACGAGGTTGCGGCCCAGGAATATTACATGCGTGCCGCCGCCAACTACCGCAATCCGAACGCCCAGTTCGAGATGGGCCAGATGTTCCTCAAGGGTGAGGGCGGCGTCAAGGCCAGCGTCAAGCAGGCCGGACGCTGGTTCCAGCTGGCGGCCGAAAAGGGCCATGCGGGCGCGCAGGCGACGCTCGGCAACCTGCTTTTCCAAAGCGGCAAGATCGTGCGGGGGCTGGCGATGATGACCGCGGCGCTCGAACGAGCCTCACCTGCCGACCAGCCATGGATCCGCGGCATGCAGGAAGAAGCGTTTGCCGCCGCCGGCGAAGCCGACCGCCGCACCGCGATCTCGCTGGCCGACGACATCCTCACCAAGGGTGGCGGCGACCAGTAGGCCGGCAGAAAGATCAATTCTCGTTCGGTTCCGCCGGCATGCCGCTGGGCGCCGGCGTGTTCTCCGGGCAGCCATCCCGCTGCTTTGTCCAGGACGTGTTGTTGAGCACCATCTCGCAACGGGCGAGGTAGCTTTGGCCGGCAGGCGTCAGGCAGGCGACCCGGCCGATCTGGAATGATTTGCCGTTGGCAAGGCACTCTGCATCGGCAAAAGCCGGCGTCGCCACCGCCATCGCAAGCGCGCAGCCAATCGGGCAGAGTGCAAATCGAGTAGTCATGGGAACCCCAGCCACCATGATGATTTCCCATCAAGCGCGCGATTTGTGGCGATAAGAGGTCAACTTATCAATGTTTATCAATGTGCCGCCGGACAGCAGGTCCGGTCAGGCCGGCCGCAGCGCCAGATCGATCGCCACCGGCACGTGGTCGGAGGGTTTTTCCCAGGCGCGCACCTGCTTCTCGATCGAAGCCGAGGAAAACCAGTTGGCGGCTTCGGGCGACAGAAGCAAATGGTCGATGCGGATGCCGTTGTTCTTCTGCCAGGCGCCGGCCTGATAGTCCCAGAACGTAAAGACGTCCGCGGAGTCGGTGACGGCACGCACGGCTTCGGTGAAGCCGAGATTCTTCAGCCGCCGGAACGCCTGCCGCGTCGCGGGCTGGAACAGTGCATCGCTTAGCCAGTTTTCCGGATATTTCGCGTCGATTGGCTCGGGGATGACATTGTAGTCGCCGGCCAGGACCAGCGGCTCTTCCAGAGCAAGCCGCTCCTCAGCCCAGCGCTCAAGTCGCGACATCCAGGAAAGCTTGTAGGAGAACTTCTTCTCGTCGTCGATCGGGTTGCCGTTCGGCAGATAGATCGAGGCAACGCGCAAGGCGCCCTTGTCGGTCGAGAACACGCCCTCGATGAAACGCGCCTGTTCGTCGGCATCGTCGCCCGGCAAGCCGCGATTGACCTCATCGAAACGCAGCTTCGACAGGATGGCGACGCCGTTGAAGCCTTTTTGGCCGTAAGTCTCGACATTGTAACCGAGCGCCTCGATCTCGGCGCGAGGAAACTGCTCGTCGACCGTCTTGATCTCCTGCAGGCAGGCGATGTCGGGCGCGCTTTCCGTCAGCCAGTGGGTCAAATTGCCGATGCGGGCGCGAACGCCGTTGATGTTCCAGGTGACGATTTTCATGGCGGCCTCGATAGGCTGGTGATCCGGAGACTAGCGATCCGGTGGATGACGTTCGACAAGGCCGATCGTATTGCCTGCCGGGTCCTTTAGGAAGGCCATCCATTCGCTTTCCCCGGCCTGGCCGAACAGGCCTTCGGTGTCGCGATGAACGAGCGCCGGCGGCGCGGTGAAGGGGATGCCGGCGGCCTTTGCCGAAGCGTGGAATTCTTCGAGGCCCGATATATCGAGATAGACGGTGCCGGCCGACAGGCCGTCGGTGAAAAGCAGGCGCACGTCACCGGCCAGGATGAAGGCGATGCCCGGCGGGTCGAAACGCGCGTGCAGGCTCATGCCGAGCACTTCGCGCCAGAACGCCAGCGTCGCATCGAGGTCGCGCCCGGCGGAAAGCGCGACCTGACGGACCGCGCCGATGATCGGCATGATCTAGATGGAGAAGCTGGTGCCGCAGCCGCAAGAGGCGACCGCATTGGGGTTTCTGATCTGGAACGACTGGCCCATCAGATCGTCGACGAAATCGATCACCGAGCCGCCCATATAGACCAGCGACAGGTCGTCGATAAGTACGGTGGCGCCGTCCTTTTCGATGGCGACGTCGTCGTCATTGCGCCTGTCGACCAGATCGAACTTGTAGGAAAAGCCGGAACAGCCGCCGCCCTCGACCGAAACGCGCAGCGCCGTCTTACCGGCTTCGCTCGCCACGATCTTGGCGATCCGCCTGGCGGCGGCGTCGGTCATCTCGACTTTCATGGCGGTCTTGGCATCAGCGCCCATGGGCGTCACCTTGCTTTCGGTTTTGTATGATAGGTATGAAGCGCGACGGGGCAAGTCAACTGCGGCATACGCTATGACCAACGAGTTGGGCGACATCGGATTCGGCTATCGGCCGCGCGCGGCCTATGCCAGCGACCCGGCAAAGTCGCGCGGGCGGCTGTACGATGAGGTGGAAAGCCCGACGCGCACGCCGTTCCAGCGCGACCGCGACCGCATCATCCATTCGACGGCGTTCCGCCGGCTGAAGCACAAGACGCAAGTGTTCGTCGCGCACGAAGGCGACCATTACCGCACGAGGCTGACGCATTCGATCGAGGTCGCGCAAATCGCACGCGCTCTGGCGCGGGCACTGCGCGGCGACGAGGACCTGGCCGAGGCGGTGGCCCTGGTGCACGACTTCGGCCACACGCCCTTCGGCCATACCGGCGAGGACGCGCTGAATGAGAAGATGGCCGCCTGGGGCGGCTTCGACCACAATGCGCAGTCGCTGCGCGTGGTGACGCGGCTGGAGCGGCGCTATGCCGAGTTCGATGGGCTGAACCTCACCTGGGAAACGCTGGAGGGGCTGGTCAAGCACAATGGCCCACTGACCGATGCCAAGGGCAAAGGGCTGAAGGGGCCGGTGCCGCAGGCAATCCGCGACTATTCCGAACTGCACGACCTCGAGCTCGACCGCTTCGCCGGTATCGAGGCGCAGTGCGCGGCGATTGCCGACGACATCGCCTACAACACCCACGACATCGATGACGGCTTGAGGGCAGGGCTGTTGACGCTGGACATGCTGGAGGGCGTCTCGCTGCCGGGGTCGATCCTCAAGGGCGTGCGTCAGCGCTATCCGGCGCTCGATGACGTACGCACCGGCCACGAGCTGATGCGCCGGCAGATCACCATCATGGTCGAGGACGTGATCGTCTCGACGACGGCCAATCTGGCGCGCATCAAGCCCGACAGCGCCGAAGCGGTAAGGGCGGCCGGCGAGACGATGGTGAGCTTCTCCGCCGAAACGGCCGTATCGGAAAAGGAGCTGAAGGCCTTTCTTTACAAGCATCTCTACCGGCACGCGGACGTCATGCGGGTGCGCGCCGATGCCGACCAGATCGTCAGGGACCTGTTCGACGTCTATTTCGCCGATCCGCGCGCCATGCCGGATGGCTGGCGCGAAGGGCTCGACCGGGCAGAGGACCGCGTCAAGGCGCGCAGTGTTGCCGATTTCCTGGCCGGCATGACGGACACTTATGCGCTCAAGGAACACAGGCGTTTGTTTGACCATACGCCGGATTTGAGCTAGGGCGGGCTCGATTTTGCCGGCCAGCGAGCCGGATCCCTGCAAAACCGTCAGAGCCACAGCAATGAACATCTTCGCCGATTTCAACGCGCGAATCATAAAGGCCGTCGAAGCGCTTGATTTGAAAGACAAGGATGGCGCGTCGCCGGACCTGTCGCGCATCGCTGTCGAGCCGCCGCGCGATGCCAGCCATGGCGACCTCGCGACCAACGCTGCCATGGTGTTGGCCAAGCCGACCGGCCAGAATCCGCGCGCGCTGGCAGAAAGGCTGGCCGAGGGGCTGCGCGCCGACGAGGATATCGCGGCCGCCGAGATCGCCGGCCCGGGCTTCGTCAATCTCAGGCTCAAGGACGGCTTCTGGCAGGCGCATCTGACGGCGCTGCTCGGCGAAGGCCGCAATTACGGCCGCTCGACGATCGGCGGCGGCAAGAAAACCAATGTCGAATATGTCTCGGCCAACCCGACCGGGCCGATGCATGTCGGCCATTGCCGGGGTGCCGTGGTCGGCGACGCGCTGGCCAATCTGATGGCCTTCGCCGGTTACGACGTGACCAAGGAATACGTCATCAACGATGCCGGTTCGCAGATCGACGTGCTCGGACGCTCGGTCATCCTGCGCTACCGCGAAGCGCTCGGCGATGAGATCGGCGAGATTCCGGCCGGGCTTTATCCAGGCGACTATCTGATTCCCGTTGGTCAGGCGCTGGCCAGCGAATTCGGCCGCTCCCTGCTGCAGATGCCGGACGAAGAGGCGCTTGCCATCGTCAAGGACAGGACGATCGATGCGATGATGACGATGATCCGCGAGGATCTGGCGCTGCTCAACGTGCATCACGACGTCTTCTTCTCCGAGCGGACGCTGCATGCCAACAATGCGAAGAAGATCCGCTCGGCGATCAGCGACCTGACGCTGAAGGGCCACATCTATAAGGGCAAGCTGCCGCCGCCCAAGGGCGAGAAGCCGGAGGACTGGGAGGACCGCGAGCAGACGCTGTTTCGCTCGACCGCAGTCGGAGACGACATGGATCGGGCGCTGGTCAAGTCGGACGGCACCTTCACCTATTTCGCCGCCGATGTCGCTTACCTCAAGGACAAGGTCGATCGCGGTTTCGTCGATCTGATCTATGTGCTTGGCGCCGATCATGGCGGCTATGTGAAACGGCTGGAAGCGCTTGCCCGGGCGATTGCCGGCGACGAGGTCAAGCTTACCGTGCTGCTTTGCCAACTGGTGAGGCTGTTTCGCGCTGGCGAGCCGGTTCGTATGTCGAAGCGGTCGGGCGAGTTCGTGACCTTGCGCGAAGTGGTCGAGGAGGTCGGCCGCGACCCGATCCGCTTCATGATGCTCTATCGCAAGAACGACGCGCCGCTCGACTTCGACTTCGCCAAGGTGACCGAGCAGTCGAAGGATAATCCCGTATTCTACGTGCAGTATGCCTCGGCGCGCTGCCATTCGGTGTTCCGGCAGGCGAGCGAGCAATTGGGCGAGGCCATGTTCGACCGCAACCAGCTGGCCGCCGAAGTGGCTTTGCTGACCGACGAGGGTGAGATCGGCCTGATCAGGAAGCTCGCCGAATATCCTCGGCTGATCGAAGCCGCGGCCCTCGCGCTCGAGCCCCACCGGCTGGCATTTTACCTCTACGAACTCGCTTCCAGCTTCCACGGACACTGGAACCGCGGCACCGACAATCCCGACTTACGTTTTGTTAAGGTTAACGACCGACAATTGACGCATGCCAGACTAGGGCTGGTGCAGGCTGTTTCGGACGTTTTGACGTCCGGCCTGACGCTGATCGGAGCCAATGCGCCCACCGAAATGCGTTAGGTTTGAGTAAAAAACCTGTCACCTTTTGCCCACATTGCGCTGGTAAGGGCCAACCCTACGCGACGTCCATGGCGTCCGAATGAGTGCGAGTTCGGGAACAATAATGGCAGACAGAACCCAGCTGAGAGCAGCCGACCACAACGACATCGCCAACGATGATCCGTTCGCGGAACTGACCAGGATCATGGGGTTCGACCCGCGCCAGCCGGTCAAACCGCAAACGCCGGCCCAGCCGAAAACCGCTGCCGCCGAACCGTCGGTGGGCGAGGGCGATTTCGAGATCGATCTCGAGAAGGAGTTGATGGGCGAATTCGGCGCCGACGCCAAGGACAATGCTTTCTCTGTCGAGCTTCGCGAGCCGGCACCCGAACCGGCTACCACGGATGAGATGGAGGACGCGCTTGCCGCCTCGTTCGACCAGGATTTCGCGTTCGGCGACAGTGCGGCGGATGATGGTGCTGCTGTTGCGGCCGCTCCTGTTTCCCCCGACGAAATTGCCTCCGGCCCCGAAAGGGCATTCGCTCCCGCTGTCGAGCCGGAGTTCGACGAAGAGTTCGATAATGCCGTCGCCGGCTCGCTCGAAGACGTGTCGCCGTTCGAGGACGACCTTTCGAGTGACGACGACCCTGCCGCCTCGCTCGACCAGGAATTTCGGCTCGACGACGACGTGACGGGCGAGGACGCGGTGACGGGCGATGAACCGAGGACCGCAGCCGAGGCGATCGAGCCGGTCGACCAGCCCGCCTTCGACCCCGCCTTGGACCATGAGTTCGACGACGCCGTGGCAAGTTCACTCGAAGACGAGCTGATGCTCGAAGAGCATGAGCCGATGGAGCAGGCGGTCGCCGTTGAAACGGCGGCGCAAGCGGCCGCGCCTGCGTTCGATGCTGAGTTCGACGACGCGGTTGCAAGCTCGCTCGAAGACGAGCTGATGTTCGACGAGCAGGAGCCGGCTGATAACGCCGCCCCGGTATCGCCGGTTGAGGCGGCCGATGAGAATTTTGCCGGCCATGCCGATGATGATGTCGACATGGACTTCGACGTTCGTGCGAACGAGCCTGCCGAAATCGAAGAACCAGAGTTTATCGAAGAGCTGTCGATCGAAGAGCCAGAGGCCGCCCGGCTTTCCGGCACGGCCGCTGAAGCGGCGCTCGACGACGATTTCGATCTGAGCTTCGACGATGCGCCTGCCGAGCACGCCGAACAGCCCGTAGCGCAGGTCGTTGCAGCCGAACCAGCGGCCCAGGCCGCCGCCGTCGTCCCAACGGCCCCAGTGGCCGAGGAACGCAGCCTGGAGGACGAACTGAACGCGCTGTTGGGTGCGATGAGCACACGGCCGGCACAAGCGGTCAACGAACCTCAGACAAGCCAGCAGCCTGCTCAGCAGCCTGCCCAGAAGCCCGTGATGGCTGTTCAGCAGCCCATCGCGCCGGTAATTCAGAAGCCAGCAGTGGCTGCCGAACAGCCAATGGCGGCGGTCAAAGATGCCGCCAACGACCCGGTGCATGCTGTCGACGAGCTGGATTGGGAACTCGACGAGCACGAGCCCGCTGAGCCGCAGCAGTCCAGTGCCGCCGATGACGCCGATCTTGGCAGTGTCCTCCTCGATGAGCTTGAAGGCGAGGATTTCGGTGTTGAAGCCGCTACCGGACCTGCGGGTGATTTAGACAACGATGCGCTCGACGCCGACTTCGCCAGGAACATCGGCCTGGATCATGATTCGGCCGACAAGAGTGCGGCAGCTGCTGCCGAAGAAGACCCGCTCGATGCGCTGAACTGGCTGACGACACGCGCCACGCCGCCCGAGCCGGCCCGCTCGTGGAGCCGCGTGACGCCGGTCGCACAGCCTCAACCCGCTTTTGCAAGCCAGCCGGTGGCTTCGGCGCGTCCGGCACCACCGCCGCAGCCGGCTGCAACGCCGTCCTATCGGGCCGCACCGGTCGAAGAGAGGCCGTCCTATGAAGGCCAGGTATCCCGTGAAGATAGGTCATCCTATGAAGATCGGCCCGCCTACATGGAAGCTGCGCCAAGCTCGCATCAACAGCCTTCCGCCTATGACGAGATGCCCGATGTCGAGACGGTCGACGTGCCCGAGCGCGTCGTGGCGCTGGCGGACGATCTCGACATTCCGGAGCTCAACTTCGACGATGACGAGCCGGTGGCGCCCGCCTACGACGATCTCGATGCCGATTTTGCCAGCCTTCTCACCGAAATGAATGCCACGGATATAGCGCCGGCCCCGGTGCGCAGTGCTGGCTATGACGATGAATACGATGCCGGCTTCGCGTCTGGCTACAAGCAAGATCGCGGCGAGACGCGCGCCTATGGCACCAAGCCTGCGGAAGCCCCTGTCAGCCCGGCAGCCGCTTCCTATGCGGATGCAGCGGACGGTTTCGATCTGGGCTCGTTGCCCGGCGGCCAGCCGGTTTCGCAAGCCGACGATTTCACCTTCGATGAGCTCGACTACGATCCCGAACTGGACGAGGAGATGTCGGTTCCCGGCCTCGCCGAACGCGAGGCCGAAAGGCAGCCGCGCAGGCGCGGGCTGCTGATAGGTGCGGTGGTCGGCGCCGTTGCGATCGCCGGCGGCCTTGGCGCCTTTGCGTTGACCCTCGGCGGCAAGAGCGGCGGCGATGCGCCGGTCATCGTCAAAGCCGACAACAGGCCGATCAAGATCAAGCCGGAAAATCCAGGCGGCACTGTCGTGCCGAACCAGGACAACAAGGTTTATGACGCTGTGGCCAAGGGCGCCAAGCCCGCCGAGCCGGTTCAGCAGAAGCTGGTCACCAACACCGAAGAGCCTGTCGACCTGAAGGCCAACGAACCGGAGAGCCGCGTCGTCGATCTTTCGCCCAATGACCCCGATGCCGCAGACGATATCGACGCGCTCGGCACCGAGGCGTCTGATAGCAATGCGTCTGGCACCAACGCGCGTGACACCAGCGCGCCTGACACCAATGCGCTTGGCACCGCGGCTGGCGATACCGTAGCCGCCGCACCGGCGCCCAAGTCCGAGGATCGCATCGCGCAGGTTCTGCAGGAGGCCGAGAAGGGTGCCGAGACCGTCGCCGTTGCGCCGCGCAAGGTACGGACCATGGTCGTGAAACCTGACGGCTCGCTGGTGGCGCGCGAAGGTCCGGCGCCAGCCGCCCCGCAGATGGCTGCTGCCGAGCCGGCCGATCCGGCGCCGCAGCACGTGGCTCCGGCCGCCCAGGCCGACGCCGCTGCGCAGACCGGCACCGTGCCCCTGATCGACCAAATGACAAGCGACCCGAAGATTGGCGACCCGAAGATTGGCGACCAGCCGAGTGGCGATCAGGCGAGCGGCGATCAGGCCGAAACCTCCAAGCTGCGGCCGGCGCCCAAGCCCGAGACAAAGGCTGAAGCCCAGCCGTCAGCCAGCAAGCAGTCGGCCACCACCCCGGCCACGGTTCCGGTGGCGCCGCAGCGCCCGTCCGACCAGCCGGTCGACGTGGTCGGCGAGGTCAAGCCCGATCAGGTTGCTTCCATCGATCCGGCCGCGGCCGGCGCTGGTTCTTGGTCGATACAGATCGCTTCGCAGCCGACAGTCGAAAGCGCCCAGGCGACTTACCAGGATCTGCAGCGCCGCTACGGCAGCGTGCTTTCCGGCCGCACCGCCAACATCGTCAAGGCCGAGATTGCCGGCAAGGGCACCTTCTACCGCGTCCGCGTTCCGGCGCAGTCTCGCAACGAGGCGATCAAACTGTGCACCAGCTACAAGGCCGCCGGCGGCAATTGCTTCGTGTCCCACTAGCGGCACCAAAGCCCCTCGAAAAGCCGGCGCCCGCGCCGGCTTTTTTGCGTGAACGGAAACCTTTGGAGGCAATTGCGGGCGATTCCCTTTGTCGTCGCGAAGCTCTAAACTGTTCCGCATGACCGAATCAAAATCCATGATCCTCGGCTGCGCCGGGAAATCACTGAGCCGCGACGAGATCCGATTCTACCGCAACGAATGCCCGTGGGGCTTCATCCTGTTTGCGCGCAATATCGGCGAGACCGAGCAGATCCGCGATCTGGTCGCCGCCATGCGCGACTGCGTCGGGCGTGCGGACGCGCCGGTATTCATCGACCAGGAGGGCGGCCGCGTGCAGCGCCTGCGGCCGCCGCTGGCGCCAAACTATCCGGCTGCCGGTGCACTCGGCGCCTTGTGGCGCGACGACCATGACGCCGGCACCCGTGCCGCATGGCTAATGGCGCGGCTGCATGCCTTCGACCTGCTGCGCTACGGCATCACGGCGGATTGCCTGCCGGTGCTCGATGTGCCGATCGAGGGCGCCAGCGACGTCATCGGCGCGCGCGCCTATGGCAAGGAGCCGCGCGCCGTCATCGAATTGGGTCGCGCCGCGGCGGAAGGCCTGATGGCAGGCGGCGTGCTGCCGGTGATGAAGCATATTCCCGGTCATGGAAGGGCCTTCGCCGATACGCATTTCGAACTGCCCACCGTCGATGCCTCGATCGGCGACCTGCAGCGGCATGATTTTGCGCCATTCAGGGAGCTCAACCATTTACCGATGGCGATGACGGCGCATGTCGTCTATAGCGCGATCGACCCGAAGAACCCGGCCACCACATCCGGCAAGGTCATCGAAAAGATCATCCGCGGCGAAATCGGCTTCGACGGTCTGTTGATGAGCGACGACACTTCGATGAAGGCACTTTCTGGGGATTTCCCGTCAAAGGCGGCCGCTATCCTTGCGGCGGGCTGCGATCTGGTCCTTCACTGCAACGGCGTGTTCGAGGAGATGGCCGGCATTGCATCGCGAACGACCGGCCTTGAAGGCAAGTCGTTTGAGCGCGCGGAGCGGGCGCTGACCTATACCAGGAACCGTGACGTTGCGGACGAGACCGAGATTCGGGCCGAATTTGCCAGTTATTTCGACGCGGTAGCCTAGCATCAAAGGAAGCTAAGTGGCGGAAGCATTGGACCTGAAGGCCGGCAAGGCCGCACCGATGGACCGCTTGTGGGCCGAGAACGACGATTCCCGGCTGACCGGCGATCCCGCGTTGGTCGTCGATGTGGCCGGTTTCGAAGGTCCGCTCGATCTTCTGCTGCATCTTGCCCGCAATCAGAAGGTCGACCTGTCGCGCATCTCGATCCTGGCGCTGGCCGAACAGTATCTGGCATTCGTCGAGAAGGTGAGGGCGCTCAGGCTGGAGCTTGCCGCCGACTATCTGGTGATGGCAGCGTGGCTGGCGTTTCTCAAGTCGAAGCTCCTGATCCCCAAGCAGCCCGGCGACGAAGGCGAAAGCGGCGAGGAACTGGCGGCGGTGCTGCAGTTCCGGCTGAAGCGGCTGGAGGCGATGCGCGACGCGGCGGCACGGCTGGTCAACCGCAACCGGCTCGGACGCGACGTGTTTGCACGCGGCATGCCGGAGATGGTGATCGTCGAGAGGCGCAATGCCTATTCGGCCTCGCTCTATGACCTGTTGACCGCCTATGCCCAGCAGCGCCAGAAGCAGGCGATCACCAATGTGACGATTGCCAGGCGCGGCGTGTGGTCGCTCAAGGATGCGCGCGACGTGCTGACCAGGCTGATCGGGTCGCTGCGCGACTGGACGGCGCTCGACAGTTTCCTGGTCGAATATCTGGCCGGCCCGGAAGACCGGCGCACCGCGGTTGCCAGCTCGTTTGCCGCGACACTGGAACTGGTGCGCGAAGGCAAGATGGAAATGCGGCAGGACCAGGTGTTCGCGCCGCTTTATCTGCGCGGCCGCGCCCAGGCCATCAAGATAGTCGAGGTGACATCATGAGCGAACGCGCCAACGCTTCGATCATTCCGTTCAAGGTCGAGGACGACGCCGAGCAAGGCGCGGTCGCCGAGAATCCGGCACAAAATCAGGGGCAAAATTTGTCGCGGAATCCTGGCGAGCGGCTGCATATGGCGGAGGCCGTACGGATGGCCGAGGCGATCGTATTCGCCAGCGCCGAGCCGGTCAGCGAAAAACAGCTCACTTCGCGACTGCCCGACGGCATCAACATTGCCGCGGCAATGGCCGAACTGCAGCAGATCTATGCGCGGCGCGGCGTCAATCTGGTGCGCGTCGGCGATGCGTGGGCGTTTCGCACCGCCGGCGACCTCGCCTTCCTGATGAGCCGTGACACGGTGCAGCAGCGCAAACTGTCCCGCGCTGCCCTCGAAGTGCTGGCGATCATCGCCTACCACCAGCCGGTAACGCGCGCCGAGATCGAGGACATCCGCGGCGTCGAGACGTCAAAGGGGACGCTCGACACGCTGATGGAGACCGAATGGGTGAGGATGCGCGGCCGGCGCCGCACGCCCGGCCGTCCCGTCACCTATGGCACGACCGATATTTTCCTCGACCATTTCGCGCTGGAGGAGATACGCGATCTCCCCGGCATGGAGGAATTGAAGGGTGCGGGGCTGCTGTCCGGCCGTATGCCGTCGAATTTCTCGGTGCCGCTGCCGCCGGCCGATCCCGATGCGCTCACCGACGACGAGGATCCGCTGACCGATATCGACCTCGAGGAACTCGGTCTTTTGACGCCGCGCGTCACGGAAGATTGAGCCGAGCGCCATCTTAAAGCCACAGGCAGGATGGAACTGCGCCGATTGGTAGCGGGCCGCCGTGCCGAAAGTGCGTGACTTCGGCGACTCATTCATGAACTCTGTCGCAGTTCTGTTTGAATCCGAACCCGAAAGCGCATAGATCAGCGTCTGGGAAACCGTTCGAGAGAGATTTGCTATGGGTTCATTTTCGATTTGGCACTGGATGATCGTTCTGGTGATCGTGCTGCTGGTCTTCGGCCGCGGCAAGATCCCCGAGCTGATGGGCGACATGGCCAAGGGCATCAAGAGCTTCAAGAAGGGCATGGCGGACGACGAGACTGCCGACGACAAGCGCACCGTCGAACACCGTGCCGACGAAACCGTTTCGGTACCGAAGGAAAAGGCCAGCAAAAGCTGAGCCCAAACTTTAGTCGGAACGTATAGCCATGTTCGAAGTCGGCTGGACCGAGATGCTGGTGATCGCGATCGTCATGATCGTGGTCGTCGGGCCCAAGGATTTGCCCAACATGCTGCGCACCTTCGGTCGCACGACGGCGAAGCTGCGCGCCATGGCTTCCGATTTCCAGCGGCAGTTCAACGACGCGTTAAAGGAAGCCGAACTCGACGACGTCAAGAAGTCGGTCGATTCGCTGAGAAGTCTCAATCCGGCAGCCGAGATCAGGAAGCAGCTCAATCCATTCGAACAGGCCGCCGCCGACGTCCGTTCCGGGGTCGATGCCGTGATGAAACCCAAGCCGGCCGTCGATGCCGCCGCTTCGACGGAGCAGGCAGCCGAGCCGCTGAACAACGGCGCAACGACGATGCCGGGCGTCAGCCCGCCGGAGCCGACGCCGGCCACGCCGATTTTTCCGGCGATGACGGACGAGTCCGTCGTGGCGCCGGCCGTGCAGGCGCAAACGGCTGCAGCGGCAGTGCCGCAAAAAGCATCTGCGGCAAAGAAGAAGCCGGCGCCCGTGAAAGCCGCGGCCGCCGCGCCGGCCAAGCCGGCAAAGACCGCTGCGCCAAAGGCCGCCGCAAAAGCTGAGCCGAAACCGCAGTCGTCAGCAGCGAAGAAGCCGGCGGCAGCAGCGAAGAAGCCGGCCGCCAGGAAAACGGCGGGAGCCGCCAAGTGAGCGTTTCGGACAAGGAAAAGGACGAGATCGAAAAATCGTCGGCTCCGCTGATGGAGCACCTGATCGAGCTGCGCCGGCGGTTGATCTGGTCGATCGGCGGTTTTTTCGTCGCCTTCCTGGTCTGCTTCTTTTTCGCCAAGCGGCTGTTCAACCTTCTGGTCATTCCGTTCAAATGGGCCACGCAATGGGCCGGGCTCGACCCGCACAAGGTCGAGCTGATCTATACGGCGCCACAGGAATTCTTCTTTACCCAGGTCAAGCTCGCCATGTTCGGCGGCATGGTCATAGCGTTTCCGCTGATCGCCACGCAGATCTACAAATTCATCGCGCCCGGCCTCTACAAGAACGAACGCAATGCCTTCCTGCCGTTCCTGATCGCCTCGCCGATCCTGTTCCTGATGGGCGCGTCGCTGGTCTATTTCTTCTTCACGCCGATGGTAATGTGGTTCTTCCTCGCAATGCAGCAGACCGGCACCAATGACCAGGTGCAGATTTCGCTGCTGCCGAAAGTGTCCGAATATCTCAGTCTGATCATGACGCTGATCTTCTCCTTCGGCCTGGTGTTCCAGTTGCCGGTGGTGACAAGCCTGATGACGCGGGTCGGCATGCTGTCGTCCACGGCCCTTGCCGAGAAGCGTAAATGGGCGATCGTCATCGCCTTCGTCGTGGCGGCGGTGCTGACGCCGCCCGACCCGATGAGCCAGATCGGCCTCGCCATTCCGACGATCCTGCTCTACGAGGTCTCGATCTGGTCGGCCCGGTTGATCGAGCGCAGCAAGGAGCGCGACCGTGTGGCCCGCGAGAAACAGGACGCCACCGAAGAGGTGGCCGACAAGCCGGCGGACGCGTCATCGACGTAGGTTCGGTTGAAGCGGACAGCATCTTTCTTCCAGCCGCTGCAACTTTGTTCTTGCTTTGTGCCGGCAGCTATGCTACTAATTTGGCTATGGTGCCAATTGGCTCCAAAAACCCGCCCACTCAGGGCGGGTTTTTTGTTTCTTCCTTTTGAAGTTCCGGTGTTGCCGCCTGAGGTCGGCGGGACAGCGCCCCCCTCTGTCCTGCCGGACATCTCCCCCACTTGGGGGGAGATTGGCAACTTCGCCGATGGCTTGCTTTTTCAGCGCCGGAGATTGGCGAAAGCCGCAGTGACGGCCGATCTCCCCACCCGTGGGGGAGATGTCCGGCAGGACAGAGGGGGGCGCGAAGGAACTCTGCCTTGACGCCTTGCATCGATGCGGTTTACCCCCTCTGGCCTACTCAAGGACGAACAGACCATGCTTGACATCAAATGGATTCGCGACAACCCGAAGGCCCTTGTCGAAGCGCTCCAGAAGCGCTCGTGGTCGGCTGAGGATGCGCGGTCCACGGTCGACGACTTGATCGCGGCGGATGAGGCGCGGCGCGAGCATCTGACCGAGCTGCAGGCCAGACAAGAACGCCGCAACGCCGCCTCGAAGGAGATCGGCAATGCCATGCGCTCGGGCGACGCCGCTCTTGCCGAAAGGCTGAAGGCCGAGGTCGGCGAGATCAAGGCCTTCATCCAGAATGGCGAGGCGCGCGAGCGCGAGCTCGACAAGGCGCTGAACGATGTGTTGTCTGTGCTGCCAAACGTGCCGTTCGACGACGTGCCGGTCGGCAAGGACGAGCACGACAACGTCGTCAAGCGCGTCGTCGGCGAGGTGCCGACGCGGCCGAACTGGGTGAAGGAGCATTTCGAGATCGGCGAAGCGCTCGGCATGATGGATTTCGAGCGGGCAGCACGGCTTTCCGGCTCGCGCTTCACCGTACTCAAAAGCGGCCTGGCGCGGATGGAACGCGCGCTCGGCCAGTTCATGCTGGATCTGCACACCACCGAGCACGGCTATGTAGAGATCCAGCCGCCGTTGATGGTGCGCGACGAGGTGCTTTTCGGAACCGGGCAACTGCCGAAATTCGAGGAGGATTTATTCTTCGTTCGGCACGGGGACGGCAGGCTTGGCCTGATCCCAACCGCCGAAGTGCCGCTCACCAATCTCGTTCGCGACGAGATCACGCCGCACGAAAAACTGCCGCTGCGCTATACGGCGCTGACGCCGTGCTTCCGCTCCGAGGCGGGCTCGGCCGGGCGCGACACGCGCGGCATGCTGCGCCAGCACCAGTTCTACAAGGTCGAACTGGTGTCGATCACCGACCAGGAGACTTCGGTTGCCGAGCATGAGCGCATGACCGAATGCGCCGAGGAGGTGCTGAAGCGGCTCGGCCTGCCGTTCCGCACCGTGACGCTGTGCACCGGCGACATGGGCTTTGGTGCGCGCAAGACCTACGACATCGAGGTCTGGCTGCCCGGCCAGAATGCCTATCGCGAGATATCGTCGTGCTCGGTATGCGGCGATTTCCAGGCGCGGCGCATGGACGCCCGCTACAAGGACAAGGACGGCAAGGGCAACCGCTTCGTCCACACGCTGAACGGTTCGGGCACCGCCGTCGGCCGCGCTCTCATTGCCGTCATCGAAAATTACCAGAACGAGGACGGCAGCGTAACCATTCCTGAAGCGCTTCGGCCTTACATGGGCGGTCTGGAAAAGATCGAATCGACATAATGCGCATCCTTCTGACCAACGACGACGGCATCCATGCCGAGGGCCTTGCATCACTCGAACGCATCGCGCACACGCTGTCGGACGACGTCTGGGTGGTGGCACCGGAACAGGATCAGTCCGGCTATGCGCATTCGCTGTCGATCTCGGAGCCGCTGCGGCTCAGGAAAATCGGCGAAAAGCACTTTGCGGTGCGCGGCACGCCGACCGACTGCGTCATCATGGGCGTGAAGAAGATCCTGCCCGAAGCGCCTGACCTGATCCTGTCCGGCGTCAATTCCGGGGCCAACATCGCCGACGACGTCACCTATTCGGGCACGGTCGCCGGCGCCATGGAAGGCGCGCTGCTCGGCGTGCGCTCGATCGCCATCAGCCAGGCCTATTCCTATGTCGGCGAGGACCGCGTCGTTCCCTACGAGACCGCCGAAGCGCTGGCGCCGGCGCTGCTCGAAAAGCTCGTCGCCATGCCGTTGCCGGACGGCGTGCTGCTCAACGTCAATTTTCCGAATTGTACGCCGGAAGAGATCGCCGGAACTGTGGTTACTTCGCAGGGCAAGCTGGTCCACAGCCTGTGGGTCGACGAGCGGCGCGACGGGCGCGGCTTGCCTTACTACTGGCTGCGCTTCGGCCGCGAGCCGGTCGAGGGCAAGCAAGGCACCGACCTCCATGCCTTGCGCAATCGGCTGGTGTCGGTGACGCCGCTGCAGCTCGATCTCACCGCGCATGAAATCCGCGATCAACTGGCCAAGGCGCTCGCATGAACTCAAACCACGCTGCAACGGTCGACGAGCGCGAAGGTTTCGCTGCCTTCCTGCTTCGCCTGCGCGGCAGGGGCACGGTGCCGAAGGCGCTGATCGCCGCCTTTGAGGCGACGCCGCGGCGCGGCTTTCTGTCTCCGCATTTTCACTCCATAGCCTGGTCGGACCGTATGCTGCCGATCGAATGCGGCGAGGCCATCGAAGGCGCCGACCTGCAGGCGGCGGTGATCGCGGCACTTGCGATCGAGCCGGGCAACCGCGTGCTCGAGATCGGCACCGGGTCGGGCTACACGGCGGCGGTGATGTCGCGGCTTGCCGCGCGGATCGTCACCATCGACCGTTACAAGACGCTGGCCGAACAGGCCCGGCAGCGCCTTGAGGCACTCGCCATCGGCAATGTCATCGTGCGTCAGGCGGACGGTTCCAACGGACTGGCCAACGAAGCGCCGTTCGACCGCATCGTTGCCTGGGCGGCCTTCGACAGCCTGCCGCGCTTTCTCCTCGATCAATTGTCGAGCGGCGGCATCGTCATCGCGCCGATCGGACCCGACGAGGGCGAGCAGGTGCTGGCCAAGCTTACCAAGGTCGGCAGCCGCTTCGAACGCGAGGATATCGGCCTGGTGCGCCTGCAGCCGATCCTGCACGGTGTCGCCGCAGTGATCTAGGCTGTGTCGATATTCAGGTGAGGTCGGCCTGCAAATGGCGGTTTCCTCCGCTTCCGGTGCTCATGTACCCAAAAGTACGCTCCGCTCCGGTTCTCGGAACCTACCATTTTCGGCTCGGCCTGACCTGAATCTCGGCACACCCGGCGCCCGGATCCTGGAATATTTTAAGAAAATTTGCGCCTGATTCTACAGGTTTAACCGACCGGTAACATTAACGCGCTTTAATCACACTCAGTTGTACCGGGTCTGTGCGGGTTAGTGCGATGCAATTCAGTGTTTTGAAGGCAAACGGACGCAATCTGGCGCGTGGCTGCGCCGTCCTCATGATCGCAGGCGCTGCGACGGGGTGTAGTTCCCAGGTGGCGCGGTTCAACAGCGTCGACGACGTGTTCACCGCCTCGACCAACAACCAGCGCGCCATCATCGACAAGCAGGATGCTGCCCAGCCCTATCCGGGCGATGTTGCGGCCGCGCCGATCGACGGCAGCCACACCCAGTCGGTCAGCCGCTCAAGCCTCGAACCGGTCACGGCGCAGCAATTGCCACCGCCGGCTCCCGCCCTGGCACCTGCCGCCCGGCCGGTGCGTACCGCTGCCGCGCCGGCCCTGGCGCCTGCCGCTCCTCGTGTCGACAGGACGGCAACCGGCACCGTCGCTCCGGCGGCAAGGCCGTTCAAGAACGCCGAGCCCGACGCGCCGCGCATGGCGACGGCCGCCGGCGCGCCGCATGCAACCGAGATCGTCGTCAAGGACGGCGAGACCATTTCCGGCCTGTCACGGCGCTACGGCGTGCCGGCCGATGCCATCATGAAAGTCAACGGGCTGAGCGCGACCAAGGGGCTGAAGACCGGCCAGAAGCTCGTCATCCCGGCCTATGCGTATTCGAGCAACGGCGCCGCGCCGAAAGTCGCCGACGCCAAGCCCGCGAACGGCACCAGGCACGACCAGCCGGCCGAGGCGCCGGCGAAGGTGGCCGTGCTGCCGCAGCAACCGAAGCTCAGGGAAGGCAAGTCTGCCGCGCAGGTGGACGCCTCGGCTGCCGCGAGCCAGCCGAAGGATGGAAAGACTGCGGCGAAGGTGGCTTCGGCGACGGCCAAACCGGCCGGTACCGGCGGCACTTACACGGTTCAGCAAGGCGATACGCTGTCCGCCATTGCCAGAAAGACCGGCGTCGGCGTCGTTGCGCTGAAGCAGGCGAACGGCATGCAGGATGGACTGCTCAAGATCGGCCAGACCCTGAAAGTGCCGGCAGGCGGAACCGCTGTCGTCGCCGGCGTGAAGCCGGCAAAGGTCGATCCGGTGACGACGGCTACCACCCAGCCGCCGGCCAAGGCCACGCCGACGCAGACGCTCGCCTCCTACACGCCGCCGAAGAAGGATGCGAAAGTCATCCAGCAGGCCGAGGACGACGATGCGGTGGCGCCGGACGCGACCGGCATCGGCAAGATGCGTTGGCCGGTGCGCGGCCGCGTGATCTCAAGCTTCGGCGGCGGCAAGGACGGCGTCGACATTGCCGTGCCCGAGGGGACGCCGGTCAAGGCGGCTGAAAACGGTGTCGTCATCTATGCCGGTGACGGCCTCAAGGAATTCGGCAACACGGTGCTGGTGCGGCACGAAAACGGTCTGGTCACTGTCTACGGCCACGCCAGCTCGATCGAGGTGCAGCGCGGCCAGAAGGTCAAGCGCGGCCAGGAAATCGCCCTGTCCGGCATGAGCGGCACCACCGACTCGCCGAAACTGCATTTCGAAGTGCGCAAGAACTCGGCGCCGGTCGATCCTTCGACCTATCTCGAATAGACGACGAAAAGCGATTTGCGGGCCACCTGACCTTCAGCCCGCCGAGGAAGTCCGCTTCGCAAGGTGCGGGCTTCTTCTGCTGTTAGCCCTTGAGCGGCTAATCCTTCAGCGGCTTGCCGAGCCTGCCAGCCAGGTCCTGGGTGAACTGCCAGGCGACGCGGCCCGAACGGCTGCCGCGCGTCGTCGCCCATTCCAGCGCCTCGGCGCGCAGCGTCTCGGGATCGATGGCGAGATCGTGATGGCGGACATAGCCGTCGATCATGTCGAGATATTCGTCCTGCGAACATTTGTGGAAGCCAAGCCACAGGCCGAAGCGGTCCGACAGCGAAACCTTCTCCTCGACCGCTTCGGACGGATTGATCGCCGTCGAGCGCTCATTGTCGATCATGTCGCGCGGCAACAAATGCCGCCGGTTCGAGGTGGCGTAGAAGATGACGTTGGCCGGGCGGCCCTCGACGCCGCCTTCAAGCGCTGCCTTCAGCGATTTATAGGACGTGTCGTCATGGTCGAATGACAGGTCGTCGCAAAACAGGATAAAGCGGAAGGGCGCTGCCTTCAGCAGGCTCATCAGCTTCGGAAGCGTGTCGATGTCTTCGCGATGGATCTCGATGAGCTTGAGCGGCAGGTCGAGCTTGGTCGAAGCGTTGACCGCGGCGTGCACGGCCTTGACCAGCGACGATTTGCCCATGCCGCGCGCGCCCCACAACAGCACGTTGTTGGCGGCATAGCCGGAGGCGAAGCGCTCGGTGTTGTCGACCAATATGTCGCGGACGCGGTCGACCCCGCGGATCAGGCCGATGTCGACGCGGTTGACCTTGAGCACCGGCTCCAGATAGCCGGGATCGGCCTGCCAGACGAAGCAATCGGCGTCGCCGAGGTCGGTTTGCGGCACCGGCGGCGGCGCGAGGCGGGCGATCGCCTCGATCAGACGGTCGAGCTTCTGGCTCAGGATATCGATGGTGCTGTCGGTCATCTCTTGTCTTTTTGTTCGCATTCGGGACGGTGCGGCAGGCCAACCTACCTGATTTCAGCGGTTTCGAAACTCGTCCCAAGCATTTGTTCGGGCATCATCTTTTGCGAAAACCGAGCGTCGCTTTTCGGGATCACCCTCTAACACGGCTCACCAGGCCGGAAAAGCAGCCGATTTGCCCGGCCGCGCAGTTGCATTGGCAACGTTACCGACTATATTCCGGCCAAATTTGGCGGGGCCGTCAAATTCCCAGAACGGTTTGCGGCTGTTTTTAAAATTCAGGAGTACCTCGATGTTCGTGACACCGGCATACGCCCAAGGCATCGGCGGGGACTCGTCCGCAATGTTTATCCAGATCGTGCCGTTTGCTCTGATTTTCGTGATCATGTATTTTCTGATCATCCGGCCGCAGCGCACGCAGCTGAAGAAGCGCGGCGAGATGCTGGCGGCGGTTCGCCGTGGCGACACCGTCGTCACCGGCGGCGGCTTTGTCGGCAAGGTGACCAAGGTCATCGACGACAACGAGCTCGAGATCGATCTCGGCGGTGGCACCAAGGTGACGGCGCTGCGATCGACGATCGCCGACGTGCGCGTCAAGGGCGAGCCGGTGGCGAACCAGAACGCCAAGAAATAACCGAATTGTCGGCGGAACGATCCGCGGGCAGGGCTCTGACGAACGACGGCATATGTTCCACCTTTGGCGCCTGAAGATGATCCTGAAGTGGCTTGCCTTGGCCGGCACGGTTGTCTTCCACGCGACTAATATCTTCGCCGCCGGTTTGCATACCACGCGACCCGAATGGCTTGCCGAAAGCCAGTCAATAGTTGAAGCAAGCCAGCAAGATGGTCCACACATCCTGCTCAGGTTGGATGTGACCGACGTGATCGAGGGCCGGCTGAAAGCGACACGCGACGAGGTCCGGTCGCTGCTACGCGAAGCAAGGATCGGCTATACCGGCCTTGCCAGTTCGGCTCGGACCGTTCAGGTGCACATAACAGATCCGGCTCAGCTTGACCTCGCCAAGGCGGCAATCAAAACGGTGACCGATCCTGTCGCGGACAGCGGCGTCCAGGAAATGACCCTGGACGACAGTGAGCCCGGCCTGCTCAAATTCACCGTAACGGATGCAGGTTTGAAGTATCGAACTTCGGCCGCGCTTGCACAGTCGGTTGAAGTCATCAAAGATCGTATCCGCGACCTGGGCGCCACCCACCCGGTGGTTCGGTCAACGAATGAAGACGGCATATTGGTCCGCACGTCGGGCGTTGCCGATCCGCAAAGGCTAGGACAAATTCTCACCCGGCCCGGTCACCTGAGCTTCCAACTCGTTGATCTGTCGATGCCAGTCGACGAGGCAATCAGCGGCCGCCCGCTCGTCGGCTCGGCGGTTTTTTATTCGATGGACGATCCTCCGGTTCCCTACTTGATCGAAAATCGGGTTATCCTTTCAGGTAAAAATGTGCTGGATGCGCAAGCAACCCGCAATTTGGCGACCGATGAACGCGTCGTCTCATTCCGGCTTGATTCCCGGGGTACGGCGCGTTTCAAATGGGCTACGACGCAATATATCGGCAAGCCGTTTGCGGTTATATTAGACGATAAGGTTATTTCGGCGCCTGTTATCCGAGAGCCCATTGAAGGCGGCACCGGTCAGATATCGGGAAATTTCACCGCTGAAAGCGCCAATGACCTCGCCCTGCTGCTGCGCACCGGCCCCTTGCCAGCAAGATTGACAATCGCCGAGGAAGCACGATAGGGCCGGCCGTGGTCAGAATTAGAAATATGCCCGCAAACCGACCGATGGCGGAATGCTGCCGCTTGTACGCCTGAACGGATAAGAACTGATGCTTTATTTTTCGCGCTTCAAGATGATCCTGATCTGGCTGGCCGTGGCCGCCACAGTGGTCCTCGCTGCGCCCAACCTTTTTTCCGCCAGCACGCTGGCCAAGTTGCCCGACTGGGTGCCGAAGCGGCAGATGACGCTCGGCCTCGACTTGCAGGGCGGCTCGCACATCCTGCTCAGGATGGATCCGAACGATCTGATCAAGGATCGGCTGGAGACGACGCGCGACGAAATCAGGACGCTGCTGCGCGATGCCAAGATCGGCTATACCGGCCTTTCCGGAACGGGCCGCACGGTGCAGGTCCGCATCACCGATCCCGCACAGATCGACGCTGCCAAGACAGCCTTGAAACCATTGACCAATCCGGTGGCCGCAGGCCTGTTCAGCGGCGGCTCCATCCAGGAGATGACGCTGGATGATTCCGAGCCCGGCCTGCTCAAATTCTCCGTCACCGATGCGGGAATCAAATATCGCACCTCGACGGCGCTGACGCAGGCGATCCAGGTTGTCGAGCGTCGTGTCAACGAACTCGGCACCACCGAGCCGATCGTGCAGCGCCAAGGCGACGACCGTATCCTGGTGCAGGTGCCTGGTCTGCAGGATCCGCAACGGCTGAAGGAAATTCTTGGCCAGACTGCCAAGCTGACCTTCCAGATGGTCGACCAGTCGATGCCGGTGCAGGATGCGCTGAACGGCCGCCCGCCGCCGGGATCCTCGGTGCTGTATTCGCAGGACGACCCGCCGGTTCCGTACCTGATCGAGAACCGCGTCATCGTTTCCGGCGAAAACCTGGTCGATGCCCAGGCGACGTTCAATTCCCAGACCAACGAGCCGGTTGTTTCGTTCCGGTTCGATTCGAAAGGGGCGCAGCGGTTCGGCCAGGCGACGGCACAGAATGTTGGCAAGCTGTTTGCCATCATCCTCGACAATCAGGTGATTTCGGCGCCGCAGATCCGTGAACCGATCCCGGGCGGCACCGGACAGATATCGGGGAATTTCACCGCCGAGAGCGCCAACGATCTCGCCGTGCTGCTGCGCGCCGGCGCCTTGCCAGCGACGCTGACGGTAATCGAAGAGCGGACGGTGGGGCCGGGACTTGGCCAGGACTCCATCCATGCCGGCAAGGTCGCCGGCATCATCGGGTCGATCCTGGTGGTGGCATTCATGTTCGTCGCCTACGGTTTCCTCGGCTTCCTCGCCAACATCGCGCTGGCGGTGCATGTGGCGATGATCGTCGGGCTGCTGTCGCTGCTTGGAGCGACACTGACCCTACCCGGTATCGCCGGTATCGTGCTGACCATCGGCATGGCGGTCGATTCGAACGTTCTCATCTATGAACGCATCCGCGAGGAGCGACGTGCCGGCCGCTCGGTCATTCAGGCAATCGATACCGGTTTCAGCAAGGCGCTGGCGACCATCGTCGATTCCAACGTGACCTCACTGATCGCGACCGTGGTGCTGTTCTGGCTCGGAACCGGGCCGGTGAAGGGCTTTGCCGTCACCTATGCCATCGGCATCCTGACCACGGTCTTCACCGCCTTCACCTTCACACGCCTGCTCGTGTCGATCTGGCTTCGCCGCGCCCGTCCGAAGGAGTTGCCGCGGGCGCCTGTGACGTTCATTCCACCAGGCACGAAAATTCCGTTCATGGGTATCCGGCGCTGGACGTTCACACTGTCCAGCGTGCTTTCGGTGCTGTCGGTCATCGGCTTCATGACCATCGACATAAATTACGGCATCGATTTCAAGGGCGGCTCACTGATCGAGGTGCAGTCCAAGGTCGGCAATGCCGATCTGGCCGACATCCGCGGCAGGCTGACGGAACTTAATATCGGCGAGGTGCAGGTTCAGCAGTTCGGCGAACCGAACGACGTGCTGATCCGCGTCGGCACGCAGGCGGGCGGCGAGAACGCTGAGCAGACCGTCATCGACAAGGTGCGCGGCGAGCTGCAGGATCAGTATGATTTCCGCCGCGTCGAAGTGGTGGGGCCGACGGTCTCGGGCGAGCTTGCCAAGCAAGGCACCATCGCCATGCTTATCGCGCTGCTCGGCATCCTGATCTATGTCTGGTTCCGCTTCGAATGGCAGTTCGCGGTCGGCGCCATCGTTGCGACCGTGCACGACGTGGTCATGACGATCGGCTTCTTCGTTATCACCGGCCTGGAATTCAACCAGTCGTCGCTGGCGGCGATCCTTACCATCATCGGTTATTCGCTCAACGACACCATCGTCGTCTATGACCGCGTTCGCGAGGATCTGCGAAAATACAAGCGAATGCCGCTGCCGCAACTGCTGAACAACGCCATCAACGAGACGCTGTCGAGGACGACGCTGACCTCGGTGACGACGATCCTGGCGTTGCTGGCGCTGGTGCTGTTCGGCGGCGAGGTGATCCGCTCGTTCACCATGGCGATGCTGTTCGGCGTCGTGTTCGGCACCTATTCGTCGATCTTTATCGCCGCGCCACTGCTTATCCTGTTCAAGCTGCGGCCGCAGGCCACAGCGTCCGATGAGGAAAAGCCGGTGGGCGGCGGCAAAGCCATAGCTACCTGACGGCTTGCCTCAAAAGTGGCCAAGGGCATCGTCATCCGCGAGGCGCATTTCCCGGGCCGCGCACCGATCGAGGCTTACGGCAATGGCGGTTTCCGCTTTGCCGACATGTCGCATCGCGGCTCGCTGCTGTGCCTGCCTTCGGGCATCTATGGCTGGGAGCCGGCCGATCCGTTGGCGCTGACGGCAGCGGATTTCGCCAAGCTGTTCAACGAGGCCGCCAAGGTTGAGATCCTGCTGGTTGGCAGCGGCAAGGATCTGAGACCATTGCCTGCCGCGCTGCGTACGGCACTGAAAGAAGCGGGCATTTCCGCCGATCCGATGTCGACGGGGGCGGCGGTGCGGACCTATAATGTGCTGCTGGCGGAAGATCGCGCCGTGGCCGCAGCGCTCATCGCCGTCGACTGACGTGGCCGAAAACACCAAACTCGTCATGGAGACGGTGCGTGCCGCCGACCATGACCGCTATCTCAGCGTGCTCTATGCGCCCGAGAACAAGCGTGACGCGCTGTTTTCGCTCTATGCCTTCAACGCCGAAATCGCCGGCGTACGCGATCGCATCCACGAGGCGCTGCCGGGCGAGGTGCGGCTGCAATGGTGGCGCGACGTCATCGCCGCCGAAGAGGATCGGACTCAGATCGGCCATCCCGTGGCGGACGCGCTGAGGACGGCGATTTCCGCTCACCGCCTGCCTAAGGCCGCTTTCGACAATATGCTCGAAGCGCGCATCTTCGATCTCTATGACGATCCGATGCCGTCACGCACCGACCTCGAAGGCTATTGCGGCGAGACTGCCGCAGCACTCATCCAGCTTGCGGCGATGGTGCTCGATCCGGTCCAAGCGCCGCGCTTTGCCGATCTTGCCGGCAGGGCAGGTTGTGCGCAGGCGATGACCGGTCTCCTGCTTCTGCTGCCGCTGCATCGCAAGCGGGGACAGTGCTTTGTCCCGGCCGATATTTTGGCTGCGGCGGGATCGTCGCCGCAAGAGTTCGTTACAGGTGACGGCGGGCCGGGCGCGGAACGCGCGGTCGCCGCGATGATCGCGCTGGCACGCGAGCATCTTTCCGCTTTCGAGCAGGGGGCGTTCGCTCTGCCGGTTTCACTGCGCCCGGCCTTTCTGCCGCTGGCTCTGACGCGCGCCTATCTCGACCAGATGGACGGCTCCCGCCATTCACCGCTTGATGGCGCGGTACGGCTTTCGGCCTTGCGCCGGCATTGGCTCTTGTTCCGGCGTGCGACGCAAGGCTGGCCGGCTGTGTGAAGGCTGATTGCTAATGAGGAAATCCGGCCTGCGGCGAGCATCGGCCCGGCTGAGTAGTTTCCATCATGATGGATCACTTGATCCGCCATCGCGCATCAGCATTTCATAGTCGCGACCGCCATAGAAGATGTTGACGATGCGGACGACATCATCGTCGACAACATAGGCGGGTGATAGCCGAGTGCTCGAACGGCACCGTTCGCAATCCTGGCGCAATGTCGCCGCGCGGCTGGCCGCCACGCGGTGCATTGCCGATGTTTTGACATCGATCTTCGATGCGCAGGACGATTTCAATGCAACGTCAGGATTTCCACCAGTCTCAACAATATGCCGGAAAATATCGGCCAAATTATTTTGGGCGTCTTCGCGATATTCGACCTCAAGGCGCCGAATCATCGGCGCGGCTCGAATACTGCGCGACGAATTCCCTAAGACGGGCACGAACTTCTTCGCCTGAAAGGTTTGGCCTTGTGTCCTCGATCGAGGCCTTCACGCGCGCCCGGATCGAGGCCATGCGCTCGGCATGTTCTTCCTCTTCGCGCTGGAAGGCGCGAAGAGCCGCGCGGACGACCTCGCTCGCCGATCCGTAGGAGCCGTCCTCGACCTTTTCGCGGATCATTCGCGCCATGGCGGGTGTTACGGTGACGGACGGTTTCTCAGCGGATTCCATGGGATTTGGCTCGCGATACAAAGTAGGATATTATCCTACTTCTCCGCCGCGAAATCCGCAAAAACCGAGATCTATTCCGCAGCTTGCGCTGTTGCAGGCAGCCCCAGCCATTCGCGGCAGTCGGCGAGCGCGCGCGATGTCACCGCGTGCCGCTTGGCGACCGTCTTGTCCTTGCCGCGCAGCCGCTTGCCTTCGATCTTTGGCGCCTCCACGGGCGGGAACAGGCCGAAATTGACATTCATTGGCTGGAAAGAGCGCTTTCCCGGCTCGTCGTCAGAGACAATATGGCCACCAGTGATGTGGTTGAGCAGCGCGCCGAAAGCGGTGGTCAAGGGCGGCAGGGACGGCGCATGGCCAAGCCTTTCGGCGGCGGCGAAACGCCCGGCGAGCAGGCCGATGGCGGCACTCTCGACATAGCCCTCACAGCCGGTGATCTGGCCGGCAAAACGCAAGCCGGGCCGCGACTTCAACTGCAGCGAAGCGTCGAGCAGCGTCGGCGAATTGATGTAGGTGTTGCGGTGCAGGCCACCGAGGCGGGCGAATTCGGCGTGTTCCAGCCCGGGAATGGTGCGGAATATGCGCACCTGCTCGGCGTGCTTCAGCTTGGTCTGGAAGCCGACCATGTTATAGAGCGTGCCCAGCGCATTGTCCTGGCGAAGCTGAACGACGGCATACGCCTTTACAGACGGATTATGCGCATCGGTCAGTCCCATCGGCTTCATCGGCCCGTAGCGCAACGTCTCGACGCCGCGCTCGGCCATCACCTCGATCGGCAGGCAGCCGTCGAAATAGGGCGTGCCTTCCCACTGCTTGAATTCGGTTTTCTGGCCGTCGACCAGCGCCTGCACGAAGGCAAGGTACTGCTCCTTGTCCATCGGGCAGTTGATGTAATCCTTGCCGGTGCCGCCGGGGCCGACCTTGTCGTAGCGCGACTGGAACCAGCAGATGTCCATGTCAATCGTGTCGAAATGGACGATCGGCGCGATGGCGTCGAAAAAGGCGAGCGCGTCGGCGCCGGTCGCTTCCGCGATCGACTGGGCGAGCGACGGCGCGGTCAGTGGACCGGTGGCAACGATCGCCTGGTCCCACTCCGCCGGCGGCAGGCCGGGCACTTCCTCACGCTGGATGGTGATGAGCGGGTGGGCTTCGAGCGTTCTGGTCACCGCTTCGGAAAACCCGTCGCGGTCAACGGCAAGCGCACCGCCGGCCGGCACCTGATGCGCGTCGCCGGCGCTCATGATCAGCGAACCGGCGAGCCGCATTTCGGCATGCAGCAGGCCGACGGCATTGGTTTGCGCATCGTCGGAGCGGAAGGAATTGGAACAGACGAGCTCGGCCAGCCCGTCGGTCTTGTGCGCGTCGGTACCGCGGACGGGACGCATTTCATGCAGGACAACGGGAACGCCGGCTTCGGCCGCCTGCCAGGCGGCTTCGGAGCCGGCGAGACCGCCGCCGATGACGTGAATGGGATTTTTGCTCATGAGCGCCGAAATAGTCGCTTGGCGCAAGGATTGCAATTGCATGGCTGACGGGGGAAGCCGCCCCAAAAACAACAACACCCGCCGGGGGAGGAGGTCCGGCGGGTGTCGTTTTGTTGGTCGATCCTCGGGAGGAGGTGAAGATCGACCGTATTCGTCATTGCCGGGGAGGAGGTCGGCTTTGACGAAATTCTTTTCGCCATTTGAAGGGCGCGAAACCCTTTTAGAAACAACCTGGAAACAGCGCCCGCCGGGGGAGGAGGTCCGGCGGGCGCCGTTTTTGTGGTCAACCCTCGGGAGGAGGTGAAGGCTGACCGTATCCGTCAGGGTCGGGGAGGAGGTCGACCCTGGCGAAATTCTTGTGGTTAGATCGCCCTGCGGGCGACCATCTTGATCTCGTCGCGGACGATGCCGAGATCGTTGAGCTGGCGGTTCGACAGGCGACCCAGCTCGGTAACCGTCTCGCGGTAGACGCGCCAGTTACGATAGTTGCGGATCAGGTTCATTGTCGTTCTCTTTTCAAAACTGGTTCGGACCATTTGCGGCCCGAAGGATTAGACCGACTTGCGGGCGACGTAGTGAATGTCGCTGCGGCTGATGCCGAGATCGGTCAGTTCACGGGTGCTCAGGCGGCTCAGCTCGGACACGGTGTCCCTATAGCGGCGCCAGTTGCGATAGTTGCGGATCAGGTTCATGGTAGTCTCGTTTCGTCTTTCTTTCGGATCATTCCGTCTTTGTGTGCACCGTGAAAATAGGTGGGGTCATATCGATTTAAAAGCGCTATTGGTGCATGGCAGCAATGCAATTTGTGCAATGCAACATTAACGCGCGTCCGGTTTTCCGCCCAGATCGGAAAAATGCCGTTAGGTCAAACGCTTGGCCGGACAAGCTAAAAGGACCAAGCAGAGGGGAGGGGCATGGCGGGCTATTCGTCACGGGTCAGGTCGGATATCGCACGATGGCAACAGGCCGGCCTGATCGATGCGCCGACAGCCGTTGCGCTGACGCGCGACGTCGAGGCAAACGAACGCAAATCGCTGAGTTTCGGCTCGATCCTGGCGATGATGGCGGCGCTGCTGTTCGGCGCCGCTATCCTCATCTTCATCGCCGCCAACTGGGAAGTCATCCCGCGGTTGGTGCGGGTCGCGGCACTTTTTGCCGTTATCCTTGCCGGCTATGTCGGCGGGGCGGTGCTGAAGATGCGCGACCATGCGGCGATCGGCGAGGCGCTGTGGATCGTCGCGGCAGCAGCGTTCGGCGGATCGATCGCGCTGATCGGCCAGATGTATCATTTGTCGGGCGACGAGGCCTCGGCCTTGATCACCTGGGGCGCCGGTACGGCGCTGGCGGCGGTGGCGCTGCGTTCAAACCCGCTGACCGTCGCTGCCGTCGGCATCGCCGATGCCTGGCTGTTCCTGAGAGGGTTCGACTACTTCCGGCGCACGGAATTTCCGCATCTCTTCGTGGTCATGGCGCTAATTCTGTTCGCCGTTTCGTTCTGGACGCGCAGCCAGGCGGCGCGCCACCTGATCATCCTGTCGGTCCTTTTCTACCTCGTGCTGTTGGCCATGGAATATGACACGCTGCACGTCGCCATCCCGCTCGTTGCCGCATCGGTGCTGCTTTTTACCGCTGCGATCTTTGCTGCCGGGCCGGTCGAGAGGGTTTTGCAACTCGGCGGCAGGTTGCCCTTGCACGCGCTGATCGGCTTTCTCACCGGCCTGGCGATGATCCAATTCGAACTGGCGGATGAAAGCAGCTACAATGGCGGCTTCGCCATTGCCTCGGCTGTTGCGCTGGCCGGCATCGTCGCGGCGATCGTGCTGGGCGGCCGCGAGAGCCGGGGACTGCGCTGGGTTGCTTATGCGGGCTTCGCCTTCGAACTCGCCATCATTTATGTGGTGATGCTGCAATCAATGCTCGACACGGCAGGCTTCTTGCTTGCGGCGGCGGTACTTCTCGCCGTTCTTGCTTTCATTATCATCCGCATAGAAAAGCGCATGAACGCCTCGAACATGACAGGAGCGGCGGCATGATGACCGGCAAAAGACTGATCATCTCGGCGCTGGTCCTGGCGCTCGTCCAGATCGGCTTTCTGAGCTGGATCATCGCCGGACGCGCGGCGATCCTGCGCGATGGCAAGCAGGTCCTGCTCAGGGTCGAGCCGATCGATCCGCGCGATCTCTTGCGCGGTGACTACATTCTGCTCGGCTACGATATTTCGCGCATACCGGTGAAACTGATCGGCAACATTCCGGCCGGCAAGCTTTCCAGCGAGGAAACGTCGATCGTGGTCAGGCTGAAGCAGGGCGCCGATGGCTATTGGGGGCCGACCGCGGCTTGGTTCGGGCAAGCGCCGGCGCCGGCAGCATCCGGTGAAGCCGATATCGTCGGACACGTCTCCGAGGGCTGGGATATCAGCCAGGGAGCAACGACGATCGCGCCGGAGTACGGCATCGAGCGCTTCTATCTGCCGAAAGGCGAGGGGATAGCGATCCAGAACGACATGCGGGTGCGGCCGTTCGGCATCCGCGTGGCGATCGCGGCCAACGGCACGGCGCAGATCAAGGCGCTGGTGGACGGCGACAAGACACTGTTCGAGGAGCCGCTTTATTAGATCGCTACTGCCTTGCCAATGACCCTCCTTCGCCAGGGCTTCGGAGGAGCTTCGAGTGGCCTGCCACCCGAAGCTCGAAGAGCGAAGGGTGGTGCGGATGAAGGGACCAACTGGACCAATAAAATCAATCACCTGAGCGCGAACGCTGTAAAACGGTACTGTAAATCGACCCGCTGATATAACCGTTGCTATATTTCATAGTCTGACGTTTTCACCCTAAAAGTGAAAGCAATATCAAAGGCTTACGGGAATCTCTTCCTAGACTTTCGGGCGGCGCGCCAGTATGATGATGTCGCGGCCCTAAAAGCAAAAGGCCGCCCGGCTCGCAACCGGACGACCTTGATTTTTCAACACAAGAAAGAATAGCCGTGACTATACATCATAGCATCTCGCAAGTGCAAGCCCTAAATCTCGACCTTTCCGACATCCTGGGCGATGTCGTCCCGCAAATCACGACCAATTTTGAAGCCGCACTCGACCTTGCAAGGCGAGGCTTAAACGTCTTTCCAATCACGTTGAAGGAGCATGGCGGCTGGACGCCAATCCTAGGCTGGCAAGAGGCAGCAACGTGCGACCTGGCCAAAGTGCGCGCTTGGTGGCAGCGCGAATATCCAGGCGCCCGTGTCGGGCTGCCAACGGGCAAGAAAAACGGCATTGTCGCATTAGATATCGACCGCAAGAACGGCAAGGATGGCTTCGCGGCGCTTCGCGCATTGGGTTTCGATTCCGATGCGTTATCGCCTGTCACGACGCGCACACCCAGCGGCGGCGCGCATTTGTTTTTTGCTTATAGTGACGGCCTGAAAAATTCCGTCAGCAAGATCGCGACCGGTCTCGACGTACGATCTGAAGGCGGGTTTGTCGTCGCGCCCGGCAGTTTCAAGGACGGGACGCGTTACGATCCTATCGGCGCGACTTTGGGCGAAGCTGATCTTCCCGCATTCCCTGACACGCTGCGACCGGTTGCCGAGCGCGAGCGCGATCCTGTCGACGTGATAAAGACCGCCAGTGAGCAACAGCGGGCATGGGCCGAATCCCACCTAGCGAAGCTAGTTGACGACCTGGGCGAGATGGGCGACGGCGACGGCCGCAACACGACCTTGAATGACGCTGCCATGTGGGCAGGCGGTGCAGCTGCGCATGGTATGATCGATCGCGAGTCCGCTTCTGCCGCCCTATGGGCCGCGTGTGAGCGCAACGGCCTGCGGCGGCGGGAATTCGAAAGCACGTTCGAAAGCGGATGGGAGGCCGGCTTACGCAAGCCCATTGGCGATTTCCCGCGCGAAGTTTTGGCCGATGATTTTGACGACTTGCCCGACGATCCTAACAACCTCTCCGACATCCTGGGCGACGATCGGAAGCCGGAATCATATGCGCTGGACGAAGATGGAGTCATTCGCGCCTTCACCACTCGCCACAAGGGTGAACTGCTTTTCGATCACCACGCTGGCCGCTGGTTTCGATTCGACGGCAACGTGTGGCGCCGTGAAGAAACAAAGTTGGCGCATCACTATGCGCGCGCACTGTCGACCAAGTTCGCAAAGGCTGATCCCAAGGCAAAGGCGCTGAATCGCGTATCGACATGGGAAGCGATTGAACGCGGCGCGCGGACGGTGCGGGAATTCGCTTGCACGTCCGACATCTGGAATCGTGATCACTGGCTGCTAGGCACACCGGGCGGTACTGTCGACCTGCGCACCGGGCGCTTGCGTCCAGGCAGGCCAGATGACCGCATCAGCCGCCTTACTGCCGCCGCGCCTGTCGATCTGGCATCATTCGACCCGACGCGCCACTGCCCGCTATGGATGAGCTTCCTCGACCAGGCGCTAGGCGGCGACGCGGCGGCTATCCGCTTCCTTCAGCAATGGGGCGGCTACAGCCTAACCGGTGACACGCGGGAGCAAGTCTTGCTCTTTGTTTATGGGCCGGGCGGATCAGGCAAAGGAACGGCGATCAACACCATTGGCGACGTGCTGAGCGAATATGCCGTCAACATCGCAATGGAAACGCTCACGGCCGCGAAACACGATCGCCATCCTACTGAGATCGCGCGGCTTCACGGCGCACGCATGGCGCGTGCCTCCGAGACTGAAAAAGGCCGCGCTTGGGCTGAAAACAGGATCAAGACGCTAACCGGGCAAGACACGGTGACGGCGCGATTCATGCGCCAAGACGATTTCGAATTCATGCCCGAATTCAAGCTGACGATCTTCGGCAACAACCGCCCAAGTTTGCGAGATGTGGACGCGGCTATCCGTCGCCGCTTTATGGTGCTGCCGTTCGATCACCCGCCCGCAAAAAAGGACGTGACTCTACCTGAGCGGCTTAGGGGCGAATGGTCGGGCATTCTCTCGTGGCTGATACAAGGCTGCCTCGATTGGCAGCGCAATGGCCTTGTGCGACCCGCTATCGTAGATCGTGCGACCGACGACTATTTCGCCGAACAGGACACGTTCGGGCAGTGGGTAGCCGAGTGCTGCGAGACTGGCCCACGCGTGGCCGATAGCGCGTCAAGCCTGTGGGATTCGTGGCGCATGTATGCTGCGAGCAACAGCGAAGACCCGGGCAGCAAGAAACGGACATTCCCCGAGACGCTACAACAGCGCGGCTTTGAGAAGCTGGACGGTGAGCACGGCATTCGCGGAAAAGGTTATCGCGGCATCCGCGTGATCGAACGTGATCCATTTACGGAGGCTTGAAACATGGGAAATGCGATCATTCCTAATCTGCCTCTACTGCCTCTACTGATCCGGTTAACGCGCTACGCGGGCGCGCACACACATAAGGCCCTCATACGGATGACTGGAGGCAGTAGAGGCAGAATCGATCCTGTCCCATTTCCCTCGGCGCGGGTCCCTCCCATGGGCGGCCCGGTGCGGGGGTCTCAGACCGCGAAAGAAATCTCTCTGCAGAAATTTTCACAATTGGATTGCCGAAATGGAATACGATCTAACTGACCTCTTGGGCGACGACCCGCCCACATCTGCCGGCCTTCCGGTGACGGTTCACGAAAGTCAACTTGCCGGCTTGCTCGGGATTTCCCGGCAGCGCCTGGCGGACCTCGCTCGCTCAGAGATCGTCATTAAGACAGGTCGTGCGGAATACGATCTGCCGGCTTCAATCAAAGCCTATTGCGCGCATCTGCGCTTGCACGCTGGCAGGGCCGGCCGCCCGAGCGAAGGCGGCGACGTGCTGAAGGCTGAGCGCTTGCGGCTGACCAAGGCACAGGCGGAAGCGCAAGAGGCGAAGAACCGGCTAGCAGCCGGCGAGACGGTCAGCGCCGCAGCCGTCAACCGCGAATGGCAAACGATCCTGCGGGACATCCGGGCTGCCGTCCTGGCAGTCCCTAGCCGCTACGGCGCAACCATGCCGCACCTGACGGCAAACGATGTTGCCGCGCTCGATCGTGAGATACGGGCCGCGCTGGAAGGTCTCGCCAATGGAAACGCTTGATCGCATCCGGCGCGAGGCGCTGGAAGTCCTGCGGCCGCCCGTGCACATGCCGCTGGCCGACTGGATCGAAAGCAACATCTTCCTGCCGTCGACCGCTTCCGCCACGCCTGGCAGGATGCGCTTGTACGCCTATCAGCGCGGCATTTGCGAGGCGCTGGACGATCCCGAGACATCGGAGATCGTGATCCAGAAATCAGCCCGTATCGGCTTTACGGCGCTGCTAGCTGGCTACGTCGGGCACGTCGTCTCGACTGCACCCGCGCCAATTCTCGCAACGCAACCGACGACCGACGACTCCCGCGCTTTCAGCGTCGACATCGAAGCACTGTTTGAAGCTTCGCCCGCAATCCGGGGGCTAATTTCCGACGACGCGGACGAGTCGGGCCGCTCGACCATGATGCGGCGGCTGTATCCAGGCGGGAGTCTGGAATTCCTGTCAGCCTCCAGCCCGCGCGCTTTTCGCCGCAAGCTGGGCAAGGTGATTATCGCAGACGAGGTGGACGCCTATGCTCCGACCGAAGAAGGTTCAGTGTTGGACCTCTTGCGGATGCGCAGCCAAACCTACCGCGACCGGAAGATGGTTTTCGGTGGCACCCCGATTTTCGATCATGGGCCGGTCACACGGCTTTATGACGCGTCCGACAAGCGCATTTTCGAAATTCGTTGCCTGTCCTGCCGAGAGCACTTCGAACTGAAATGGCAGCATGTGTGGTGGGATGAGGGTAAGCCGGAAACGGCTCATGTTATCTGCCCGGAAAATGGATGCATCATCGAAGAAAAACACAAGATGCAGGCGGTACAGGGAGGCCGCTGGCGCGCAACGGCGCCGGAAGTGACAGGACGGGCCGGCTTTCGCATCAACTCGCTTGTGAGCCCGCATTTCAACGCTCGCTGGTCGACGCTGGCAGCGGAATTCCTGCAAGCCAAGCGGACACCCGAAACGCTGCAGACGTTCACCAACCTTGTCTTGGGCGAGCCGTGGCGCACGGAAGGCGAGGACTTTGACGAGCATGAACTATTTGGCCGGCGCGAAGCCTTCAGTCTCGAAAGCCTGCCCGATGACGTTTTGTGGATCACTGCCGGCATTGACTGTCAGGACGATCGGCTGGAAGCCGTCATTTGCGGCCATGGGCAGACCGATCTGCACATACTCGACCATCGCGTTTTTTGGGGCAATATCGACAGCGATGCGGTTTGGTCAGAACTGGACTCGATGTTGCGCGAGACTTGGAAGCATCCGCGCGGTGCAACGATCGGAATCAGCGCGGCTTGCGTCGACTCGGGTGACGGCGGGCATACTGAGCTAGTGAACGCCTTCACACGGCCGCGCTTCGGCCGGCGCGTCGTGTCGATCAAGGGCGTTTCAGGCTTCTCCCGTTCCTTCCTGCAAAAGTCTGGCAGTCAGCACCTTTGGCTGGTCGGATCGGATGCCATCAAATCGAATTTGTTTGCCCGGCTATCACGCGCTACGGGAGTACGATTCGGCGAAGACCTGCAGCCGATCTATTTCGAGCAATTGACTTCGGAAAGGCGCGTTGTGCGCTATACCAGGGGGCAGCCGGTGGCGCGCTTTGAGCGCAACAAAGGCGCCCGAGCCGAGTCCTTGGATGCGACCGTCTACGCATGGGCCGCGCGACTGCTGATAAATCAGAATGCCGAGCGGCGCGGCGAGGAATTGCGTTCTCTTGCCGCGCCGAAGAAAATGGTATCCGTGATTCGAAGCAAATGGTTGAACGGCGAATAAAATTCGTCGGCGAAAGAGGAGTAAAATCTATGGGAACCACGACCTACTTTGACAAAACAGTCGCTGACTGTGCCACCGACGACAAAGTATCAATTGACGTTGGAACATGGAACTTTGCAGGCAATGGTCCCCAAATGTACTTGAATTTGGACGGGAAAAGCATCACTTTTTCCCATAAGGATGCTGAAGAATTTTGCGACGCTATCTCACGTATTGCATCATACCTAACATACCCGAGATGATCTTGGGACCAATCTCCCGGAAATCTCGAACATAAACCCGACAGAAAAGCCATCTTCGGCAGCAGCGGCCACGCGGATTTCTCGCACCAAGCGCGGCAAGTCGCCTGTCGCGGCGCAATCTTCGATCAACCGGGCCGCGCGCTGGCAACCAAGTTTGTTTTCGTCTGCATAAGTGATCATGGAAGTAACTCCGTTTCAGTTGTTTCAACGGAGATACGCTTAGCAAATCGAATTGTTACAATGAAATCAAATATTTATCACGTTTGACGTGAGATTCACGTTTGAAACGTGAAATTTAGTGCACCGTATTGCGGATATATCGCCCGCTTGCACCAAGCCATTCAACTAGGCTTTTCGGCGCCTCGTAACCGTGCATCACGAAGAAATAGGCAATTGCTTTCGTGATTATTTCATCCGACGCCTGCATTGCCTTACCTTGGCGATAGATGCTCATCACTTCGTCGCGCTGTTGATCTTCGCTAAGCATTTCCAATCTTCCTGGTTTGAGGGGGAAGCCGGCTTGGAGCAGAAGGACTCCGGCCGGCTTCCTTGTCAGCGTCCGACTTCTCAGGATCGTCGCCGACCGCGCCAAGCGGGAGATGAAACCAACCCGGCGCCACTACTGAATTCGATAGGCGGGCAAAAGCTCGACCCCTTTGCCCGCCCTGGCTCATCAAACCGGTTGGACGCCGGTTCGACTGTGAACTTAAGTATAACTGCCGAACTTGTCAACAGTTATACTTTGCACATTAAAATTGAAACCGTTCACATTAAAGTAGTAATTCAAAATCTATTGTGCAAATCTATAGTTGTGTCTATATGACTCAATTATGAACTTGACCATCAAAGACCTTGCAAGCGATATCGCTTTGGCCGGCGTGCATGTCGAGACCGCCCGGCATCGTATAAGCAGTTACGCCAAGGACGGCCTTATCTGCGGCCGGCGCGAAAAGCCGAATACATCACCGACGATCTACAAGCCGGTTGATGCTGCTGTGGCTGTAATCCTCTCAGCACTTCAAGATTGCGGTGTTGCCGACCTCGACCTGCAACGCGACGTGGCAATCACGGCTTATCCTGGTATGGAACGCTGTCTATCGGGCTTGGCGCGCGGCGAAAGCTGGTCGCTGGTCGTCAACGTCCTCCGCTGTTCGCTGGGGATTTTCCGAGACGTTCACCTCATCCGACACGACCAACCTGCCGGACTCGCATTGCCCGTGGAATTCACCCCGCGCGGTGCAATCGTCATCGTCCTGGACGAGATGGTTAGCCCTGTGGTCCGACGCCTATCTACCCAGAAAGGTCATTAGTAGTGCTCGCGCTCACCTACGAGGAATATCGGGCCACACAGCCCTGCTCGAATGGCTTTCGAACAGTTGTGCAAGCAATGGGCGGCAAAGATCATTGGGGAAGCAATCGGCGCACTTTGCGGGACATGAAGGATGCAGGAGTCCCTCTCGATAATGTACTTTGGTTGATTTCCAGGTGTGCTATTATCAAAAGAAACATAGATGTGAGGTTGCGTTATATTGGGTGGATAACGGATTTTGTCGAACAAGAAATAGAGCCCTTTAGGGGCGATATGTCTGAAATTATCTACTTGGCACGCGCGTACGCTAACAATCATAAACTGTGCATACCGCTTCTCAGGCGCGTGGCGCCGTTTGCTCACAAACCTCGCATCTTTTTGAGCGGGTCCCCCTCTGTCCCAGAGGCGCGCTTCTATCTGGCTGCTAGGGGGATGCTGGCAATGTGGCAGCGTATCTCTCGCGAGTCCGTAGAGCGGCAAGCCTACGACCGTCTGATCTTGTGGTTTGAAGATGATCTGACGAATTGTACGCGCGTAGACACCTTGGAGGCGTGTCTATGAGCTTTTTTGATCGCTTCAGGAAACGCACGACCGCGTCAACGGCTGTCCGCATGTATGAAGCCGTCACCGGCGCGAAGAACCGCTTTGACACCGGCCGTGCGACGTTCAGCACCTATGCGAGCGAAGTCAGCGCAGCACGTGGCACTGTTCAAGGCCGCGCCCGTCACAAGGCGCAAAACAACGCGCTTGCCCGCGCCGCGAAAGAGGCTTGGAAGACTGCCGTTGTCGGGCCTGGCTTGATCCCAACAAGCCAACATCCTGACCCTGCAGTGCGGGCCGCGCTGGACGCATCTTTCGCGAAATGGGCCAAGCGGGCTGACGTGACGGGCCGCAGCAATTTCGGCACGCTTACGGCTAACGCTGTCGGCGACGAGTTCATTGACGGCGAGGCGTTCGCGCGCTGGGTCGGCGACCAGCTTCAGGCAATCCCGGCCGAGCAAGTGGCGATGGATTTGACCACGATGCTTTCCGATGGCCGGCAAATCGTCAACGGCATCGAAATTGACGGCGACGGGCGAGTCCTCGCCTATCATATTCACCCGGCGCGCCCGACTGATGTTTTCGCAACCTATGCGCCGCCTGTTCGTGTCGATGCCGAAGACGTGTTGCACCTGGGCCAGTTTGCAACCGGCTCTTATCGGGCCATATCGAAATTCGCCCCGGTCTTGCTTCGCCTCGATGCGCTCGACTCGCTCGAAGACGCTCAGGCGATGAATGTCAGAATGGCTGCGCTCTTGTCCGTCATCTTGACGAATGAGAACGACACCAGCGCCGACGATCCGCTGCAGGAAGGAGCCGGGCTTGCCCCCGGTGCAATCCTGAAAATTCCAGGCGGTTGGAAGGTCAACAGCACGGCGCCGCAGCAAGCCCAACAGTCGGCCGAGCTTGTGCAGCACATGATCCGCACCATTGCGGCCGGCCTGGGCATTCCGGTTCATCTGGTCGACGGCAATCTGACCCAAGCCAATTATTCGAGCCTGCGCGCCGCGCTGGTGAGCTTCCGGCAGACGATCGACGCCTACCAATTCAATGTGCTGCAGCCTTGCTGGCTTGATCCCGTCTGGCGTCGTGTCGCAACCGCAGCCGTCTTGTCTGGCGAGATCGCCGCAAAGATCGACGACGACCTTTTCGCGGTGGAATGGATTCCGCCCGCTCAGCCTTGGGTCGATCCTGAAAAGGATCTGAAGGCGCAAGTTCTCGCGATCGACAACGGCTTGATGAGTCGGAAACAGGCTGTAGCAGCCCAGGGCTACAGCATCGAAAAGCTGGACGCGGAAATTGCCGCTCATCCCGCGATCACCAGCCCCAAGCCCCAAAAGGAAACTCAACAGTGACCGTGCAGCTTACAGGCGACCCGCGCAAAGCGGCGCGCATCATCCTACCGCCTCGCAACATTCGCGACGATGGCGAGAAATTCAGCCGTTCAATCACCTTCGACGGCTCGACTCTGAACGAAGATACTTTGACCGTTCCGGTTGTCTTCGCGACCTCGACTCCCGTCATGCGCCGCGACGCAAAAGGGCCGTACCGCGAAGTTCTTTCAATGCGTGGGCTGCGCATTCAGGACGGCGAAGATTATCCCCTTCAGTTGGATCACGATACGTCATCCCGTTCGACGGTCGGGCGCGTTCACAGCGTGAAGATCGAAGGCGACAAGGCGCTGGCGCAAGCCCGCTTTTCCGCTGCCGACGACCTGAAGCCCATTCGCCAGCGCGTGGCAGACGGGACGCTGCCGCACCTTTCGGCCGGTTACATCGTTCATCGCTGGGCCGAGTCCGTGGACGCCAAAGGCGTTCGAACCAAAACCGCCGTCGACTGGTCACTGATCGAAGTCTCTCTAACGCCAATCCCGGCAGACCCAAATTCCAGAATCCAAAGGAGCACTGAAGAAATGGAAGACGACATCATTGAACTGACCCCGGCTCAGCGTCGGACCGAAATCCGCGTCATCGGCCGCGCGGCCGGTATGAAAGCGGAAGAGATCGACGACATGATTGATCGTGATCTTGATCCCGTTGCGGCCCGCGCCGAGGCGTTCGAACATATGCAGACGCGCCAGGCGCCGCGCATTCGCGTCGTCGCTTCCCATGACGACCCGGCGGCGATCACGACTCGCGCGTCGGACGCCTTGGCTTTCCGCATGGGCGGCGTTGCTGAACTGCCGGCAGCTTCCCGCGAATTTGCCAATATGTCGATGCTCGACATGGCACGCGACTCGCTCACTCGTGCCGGCGTATCCGTTCGCGGTCTCTCGACCGACGAAGTTTTGCAGCGCGCCTCGCACGGCACATCTGATTTCCCACTCGTGGTTTCGAACGCTGCCAACAAGACCCTCATGGGCGCCTATCAGGCGGCCGAAAGCCCTCTGAAGACGGTTGCACGGCAGCGCACGCTTCCGAACTTCAAGGAGTCGACCTCGATCCGCCTGGGCGGCATGGGCCGCCTGGAGGAACTGAGCGAGCACGGGGAAATCAAGGCAACGTCGCGTGGTGAGACGGGCGAAAAGATCAGCCTTGCCACCTATGCCCGTCGCTTCGATCTGACTCGCAAGCTCATGATCGATGATGATACCGGCGCTTTCGGCGACATCGTTGCGGCTCTTGGGCAGGCAGCGGCGCAGACCGAAGCCGATTTGCTTGTCAGCCTGCTTCTCGACAATCCGGCGATGGCTGACGGCGTGGCAGTCTTCCATGCAAACCATGGGAACCTGTCGACCGGCGCCGCGCTCGCTGAAGCTTCACTCTCGGTTGCTCGCCTCGCCCTTCGCCAGCGCAAAGACCTGGATGGCAAGACGCTGATTTCGGCCACTCCGAAATACCTGGTTGTCGGGCCGGAAATCGAAACGGCCGCTGAAAAGCTGCTTTCGGCAATTCAGGCAACCAAGACCGACGACGTGAACCCGTTCGCCGGCAAGGTGAGCTTGCTTGTGGAGCCGCGCATTGCAGACGACCAATGGTATGTCTTCGCCGATCCCGCGCGCCTTGCCGGCCTGCAGTACGCCTATCTCAGCGGCGCTCAGGGGCCGCAGATTCAGCGACAGGAAATGTGGGACACGCTGGGCGTATCGTTCCGCGTCTTCGAAGACTTCGGCGGCGGCTGGGTTGACTACCGGGCAGCGCAGAAGAATCCGGGCGTCTGATCATGTCGGTTCTGGCGAATCTAGGGGAGTGGCGCGACCGGCTGAAGGAAGCCCGTTACTCGGGCATCCGGAGCGTTCGCGACTCCAACGGCGAGGAAATCACCTACCGCAGCGACGGTGAAATGAAAGCCGCGCTGGCGGCTCTCGAACGCGAATGCGAACTGGCATCGGGTAAGCGCCCCGCATCGATCGTCTATCCAACTATGTCGAAAGGAATCTGACATGAAAAACTACATTCAGCCTGGTCACGTGCTGACCATTCCGGCCGCTGCCGTCACTGTTTCCGGTGACGTTGTTGTCGCCGGCTCGATCGTCGGCATTGCTGCCGGCGCCGCCGCCATCGGCGACGACCTCGACCTTGCCTTGGGTGGAGTCTATGAACTGCCCAAGGTCTCAGCGCTCGCAATCGCTGTCGGCGACAAGGTGTACTTCGACGCGGCAACCAAACTGGTCAACAAGACGGCAGCCGGTAACACGCTGCTTGGCGTTGTCGTCGCGGCGGCTGCCAATCCGAGCGCTACCGCGCGCGTTCGGTTCAACGCTTCTTTCTGATTTCAAGCCAGAAGGTCGGACAAGTCATTGGCGAGTCCGGCCTTCTCATGCTTGCCCAGCAAATCGCTATACCATTGCATCATGCTGACGCGAGTCGTCCATCGTTCGCCTCGGTCATAGGCTGATCGTATGGCGTCGTCGGGCGCATGGGCCAGTTGGTGCTCAATCGCTTGCCCATCCCAAACCGGGCTTTCGCTTTCATTCAGGATCGTTGAAGCCGTAGCACGGAAGCCGTGAACGGTTGCGCGTCCGTGGTATCCGCAGCGGTAAAGAGCAAAGAGCAGGCAATTTTCGCTTACTGGTTTCTTAGGGTAGGGGCCGGGTAGCACCCATTCGCTGCCGTTAGCCAGTTCGCGCAACCGCAGGAAGATTGCCTTGGCCTGCTGGCTGAGCGGCACCTTAAATTCCCGCTTCATTTTCATGCGGTCGGCAGGGATAGTCCAAACGTCTTTCTTGAAATCGAATTCCGACCATTTGCCGAAACGTATCTCGTCTGTTCGAACAAAGGTGTGAGCGACGGCTTTGAGGCCGAGCCGCGTCGACTCTTCCATGGGCGTCTTGGTCAGTCTGACAAAAAATTCTGGCAGTTCTGCTTCCTTAAGCGCTGAGCGATTGTTGCCCTTGGGAACTGGCTTCAAGACGATGCCAAGGCTGGCAGCGGGGTTTAACTCGATATGTTCTGAGGCAATCGCAAACTCAAAGATGGACCGCACCATTTGGTGAATGCGCCGCGCCGTGTAGGTGGCGTCCCGAGCTTCGATTGCCTTTAGAGGTTCAAGGACGGCTTTGGGCTTGATGTCGGCAATGGCCGTGTCACCTAGCGCCGGCAGTATGTCATCTTCAATGCGTTTCCAAATGCGCCGTGAGTAACTAGTTTTCCAGCCTGGCAGCTTCGCTTTGAACCATTCCCGTGCGACCGCTTCAAAGGTGGGGCGGCTATCTCCCGGCTTCGCGGCGGGGTCAATCCTGCTTTCAATTTTCCGCTTCAATTCGTCCCGCAAGTCGCGCGCACGGGCGAGGCTGATATCGGGGTAGGGGCCGAAATTGGCCGTCTGTCTCTTGCCGTTAAAGGCGTAGTCTTGGCGCCATAATTTTGAACCGTTGGGCTTAACGAGCAGAAATAAACCTTGCCCATCGGTCAGATTCCATGGCCTTTCGCGAGGCTTCGCCTGTCGGCACTGATTGTCTGTCAGTTTCATATCGAGTCCCCAAAATACAGCGTCGACCGCAGATTTACAGCACTTGACGCTGTAATCAACCGGGACGCATGGGGATGCATGGTTCCCTGTTCGTTCACCTGTGATCCACTTAAGCGTTGAAAATATTCACGTTTTCTGTGAATTTCAGGGGAGGAAATAGGACAGAAAAGAGTTGCTGGTGCGGATGAAGGGACTCGAACCCCCACGCCTTTCGGCACTGGAACCTAAATCCAGGGCGTCTACCAATTCCGCCACATCCGCATTGCCCGGCCAATCCCATGTAGCCATCATTCTGTCAATGTCAGAGCCCACATCGGCATCATTGGCCGGAATGCAAAGATGGTTGAAAATCGGCCGCGCCTGTGACAAAAGGCGTGTCGAATGTGACGGGACGCGACGATCCGCTTCTGCAGAATGTGATAAGAAGTAGGAAAAACAAAGACTTATTCACATTTTGGAGCGTATTTCTGGAGGATTTGTGCCGCGCTGAGCGGACAGATCGCCAAGTCCCGCACCAAAAGCCATTCCCGGCAAGATCATACCGGCAGGCTGTAAACGGCAGGGGCCGTTTGACGGCCTCATTGGTGGAACAAAGGTTTTATGATGCAGGTCACCGAAACGCTCAACTCCGGTCTCAAGCGCGAGATCAAGATCACCGTGCCGGCTGGTGACATGGAAGCCAAGCTGATGGCGCGGCTCTCCGATGCCAGGAACAAGGTCCGCATCAACGGCTTCCGCCCCGGCAAGGTGCCGGTGCAGCATCTGCGCAAGGTCTACGGCAAATCGTTCATGGCCGAAGTGGTCAACGAGATCCTCAATGACTCGACCCGTTCGATCATCACCGGGCGCGGCGAAAAGGCTGCCATGCAGCCCGAAGTGATCATGACCGAGGACGAGAAGGAAGCCGAGAAGATCCTGGCAGGCGGTGCCGACTTCGAGTTCCGCCTGAACTATGAGGTCATTCCGCCGATCGAGATCAAGGATTTCTCCGACATCAAGGTGACGCGCCAGGTGTTCGACGTGCCGGATGAAGAGATCGACGAGCAGGTCAAGCGTGTCGCTGAATCCGCCCGCACTTACGAGCCGAAGACCGGCAAGGCCGCCGAGGGCGACCGCGTGACCATCGATTACGTCGGCAAGATCGACGGCGAAGCCTTCAACGGCGGCGCCGGCACCGATCAGCCGCTGGTGCTCGGCTCGAAGGAATTCATCCCCGGCTTCGAGGACCAGCTGGTCGGCAGCAAGGCCGGCGACGAGAAGCAGGTCACGGTTACCTTCCCGGAAAACTACCAGGCGACGCATCTGGCCGGCAAGGAAGCCACTTTCGACGTGACCGTCAAGGAAGTGTCGAAGCCCGGCGAACTTGAGATCAACGACGAGATGGCCAAAAACCTTGGCCTGGAATCTCTGGAGCGCCTCCGCGAGGTGGTGCGCGGTCAGATCGAGAACCAGTTCGGCTCGATAACGCGCCAGAAAGTCAAGCGGCAGTTGCTCGACCAGCTCGACGCTGCCTACTCGTTCGAGGCGCCGTCCAAGCTCGTCGAGGCCGAGTTCAACAACATCTGGAACCAGGTCAATCGCGATCTCGAAGCTGCCGGGCGCACCTTTGCCGACGAAGAGACGACGGAAGAAGAAGCGCGTGCCGAATATATGCGGCTTGCCGAGCGCCGCGTGCGTCTCGGCCTGGTTCTCGCCGAAATCGGCGAGAAGGCCGGCGTCACCGTGACGGACGAGGAACTGCAGCGCGGCCTGTTCGAGCAGGTACGCCGCTATCCGGCCAACCAGCAGCAGGAAGCCTTCGAATTCTATCGCAACAATCCCGAAGCGCTGAACACGTTGCGCGCGCCGATGTTCGAAGAGAAGGTGGTCGACCATCTGCTCGGCCAGATTTCGGTCACCGATGTCAAGGTCAGCAAGGAAGAGCTGCTGGCCGACGACGAGGATACGGAGACAACCAAGGCCAAGCCGGCGAAGAAGGCGGCTGCGAAAAAAGCGGACGCAAAGAAGGCCGACGACGACGCCGAAGAACCGAAGAAAAAGGCCGCGCCGAAGAAGAAGGCCGCCAAGGACGCTGAATAACGTTCCTGCTGAATTCCGAAAGGCCGCCTTCTCGAGGCGGCCTTTTTCGTTGTGGCGCAGACGCAACGGATTTCACGTATCTGGCGGTCGAGGTAGCGATACGAAACTTTGATGATTATCTGCGCTGGGTTGCGAAATCGCAGCGGTTGTTGGAGGCATCGTTGAGACAGTTCTTCGGTATCGGAAGCGTGGCGGCGGCGTTCCTGCTTGCGTCGGTCTGCGGCAGTGCCCAGGCTGATACGGTTCTCGCCAACTGGCGGTTCGACAAGAGCAGCGATGGCCTTGTCACCGCCTCGCTTTACGCGACCAACAAGCTCATCACCGGCGGCGGCGCATTGAGCTACAGCCCGGTTTTGACGATCGCCTGCCGGACAGCCGGCGAACCGCGTTGGAGCGAATGGCTGCAGCTGAGCGACACCGTTTCCGCCAGCCGAACCATCGCCATGTCGGTGACTGTCGACCAATCCGCCAAGCTCAACGAAAGCTGGTCGGTCGGGCCGCACAGCAAGATGCTGGTCCGCGACGGTGCTGACGGCATCAGGCGACTGATTTCCGCGGACCGGCTGCTGCTGTCCTGGCGGTTCGGGCTGCTGTCGGGGCGCGGCAAAGCCGAGTTTGACCTCGCCGGAGTTGAAGAGGCGGTCGGCCGGATCGCCGCCACCTGCAACACCAAATTGCCTTGAGCGGATTGTCCGCATTAATCCATTGCATGATCGAACTCTACCTGCCGGCCGGGTTCCGTGGTATGTAGGTGCCGCAACTCCAGGCAGTGGATATCCGTTCTGCCATTCAAGAGCGCATGCCAGCGGACTAAAGGTGGGCCTGCGCAGGTCAGCCAGGGCAAATTGGCGATCAGGGAGGAAATGCCATGCGTGCCATTGTGTTTTTTATCGTAATGTCCGTCGCCACCGTCATTGCCGGCCCCTCGCGGGCACAGGATGCGGCGGCGGGTGAGAAGGTCTTCGCCAAATGCAAGGTCTGCCACGTCGCAGACAAGGACCAGAACAAGGTCGGTCCGTCGTTGAACGGCGTCATCGGCCGAACGGCCGGCACGCATCCAGGGTTCAGCTATTCCAAGGCCATGACCGAGGCCGGCAAGTCGGGCGTCAAATGGGACGAAGCCACGCTGACGACCTACCTTCGCGATCCCAAGGCGATGGTCAAAGGAACGAAGATGGCGTTCGCCGGCCTCAAGAAAGACGAGGACATCGCCAATGTCATCGCCTACCTGAAGCAATTCTCCAAATAGCGCGGCTCTTCCGCCGGATCTTGGTATCGCAAACAGGTCGAGGCATAGCCTCGGCCGCAATCTGCCGGCAGTGTCGGTGGTGAGGGCGGCTCGTTGCAAAAAAGACATTGGCCGGCTAGGCTGCCGTTCCCATCGGTGGTCGTCTGAATGTCGACTGAAGAAAGCCGTCTCAAGGATACCGGCATCCGCCTCTCGGAGGCGACGGCGGGCGATTTCATTGCGCTCTTGAAACCGCGGGTCATGGCGCTTGCCGTGTTTACTGCCTTCGTCGGCCTGATGATGGCGCCCGGCGTGATGAATCCAGTTATCGCCGTAATCGCCATCGGCGCAATCGCGGTTGGAGCGGGAGCCGCCGGCGCGCTCAATATGTGGTACGACGCAGACATAGACGCCTTGATGTCTCGCACGTCCAAGCGACCAATTCCGTCCGGTCGCGTCACGCCTGGCGAAGCTCTCGGCTTCGGTCTGGTGCTTTCCGCACTGTCGGTCATGACGCTCGGCGTGTTGGTGGGGTGGCTCGCCGCATCGTTGTTGGCGTTCACCATCTTTTTCTATGTCGTTATCTACACAATGTGGCTGAAGCGCTCGACGCCACAGAATATCGTCATAGGCGGCGCGGCAGGTGCCCTTCCTCCGGTGATCGGGTGGGCGGCCGCAACAGGCGCAATAGGCATTGAAAGTCTCATTCTGTTTCTGATCATTTTCCTTTGGACGCCGCCTCATTTCTGGGCGCTGGCCCTTTTCAAGGTCGGCGACTATGCCGCGGCGGGCATCCCGATGATGCCGAATGTGGCCGGCCAGCACTCGACCAGAAAACAAATCTTCGCCTATTCGTTGCTCTTGGCGCCAATCGGCGTGCTGCCTTGGGGCTTCGGCTTCGCGAGCGGATATTACGGCACTGCTTCAGCCGCGTTGGGTGCAGGTTTCATTTGGCAGGCTTGGAAGGTTCTCGTCGCCGACAAGGAGATGAAGCCGGCAAAGGCGCTGTTTGCGTATTCGATTGTCTATCTTTTCGCAATATTTGCGGCGTTGCTTGCCGACACCATTGTAATGCGAGTGATCGCTTCAGCCGGCTATTGACTCCGGCTCAAAAAATCACGTTGGCAGAGCACAAAATCCCAGCAACAGCAGAATAACGACGCCAAGGCCGAGTATGAGAACTGTCCTTCCGTCCATGACCTTCACCTTCGACTAGAAGAGCATATCGAAGAACCACGTCCGTAGCTAGTCGGGCTACCCGGGACCTCCTACTCCCGGGCCTTCCTACAAAGCGCGACAAGTCCCCCGCATGAGAGTATATTGATCATGGTGCAGGTCGCGGTTTGCGTGGGCCAATCATGCAGAACGGCAGCACCGTAAAACGCGACCTTACCGGACCTGGTCTGGAGGAATGGTCATGGCAAGCTTTCACGTGATAGCAGGCGCCAGCGAGACGCTGGAACACACCAGAATTCGAAAAATCGGTGTCTCCGATCTTTTTGATGCGCTCAGGCGTGGCGTCGATGATTTCATGGTCAAGCCGTCGCACATCGTATTTCTCTGCCTGATCTATCCGATTGCCGGAGTCGTGCTTGCTGTCTGGACATCAGGCAACAACACGCTGCCGTTGCTGTTTCCGCTTGTGTCCGGCTTTGCGCTGATTGGTCCGTTCGCGGCGATCGGCCTCTATGAGATCAGTCGGCGGCGGGAAGCCGGGCTCGACGCCTCGTGGAGACACGCCTTTGAGGTCAGGAGTTCTCCAGCGCTGCCGGCTATTGCAGCGGTCGGTGTCATGCTGCTTGCGATCTTCATCGCCTGGCTTTTGACGGCCCAGATATTTTACCAGACCCTGTTCGGACCGGCGCCGCCGCAATCGCTGTCCAGCTTCATCAGTGAAATATTCGCCACGGGACGCGGCTGGACGCTCATCATCCTGGGTCACGCCATCGGCTTCGTGTTCGCGGCGGTTGTGTTGTGCACCACGGTCGTCGCATTCCCGTTGTTGCTCGACCGCGATGTCGGCGCCTACGAAGCCATCCACACCTCGGTGCGCGTTGTGCTGGCCAACCCGATCGTGATGGCGGTGTGGGGCCTTATTGTCGCCGTCGCCCTGATCATCGGATCGCTGCCAGTGTTCGCCGGGTTGGCAGTCGTGCTGCCGATCCTTGGCCATGCCACCTGGCATGTTTACCGGAAAGTTGTGGAATCGCCGCCGGCGACCAGACCGTGAGCTGAAAAAATGCACTCTGCCCGCACCGGCGAAAGTGCCGGTGCGGGCAGGGTGAGGCAGAGCTTTCAATAGGCGGGGTGGCTGAAACGGGCTTGGCGCGCGTCCTTTGTCAGGTCGCGGAAATCTTTGCCGCTCACATGCACAAGCGTCTTGTGGTCGCCGCCCTCGAAATAGATTTCGGGAGCGTCGCCGAGGCTTTCATCGAGAACCACCGGCACATCATAGGCAGCGCCGATCGGCGGCACAGCGCCGACGTCGCAATCGCCGAACAACGAGACCACCTCGTCTTCGGAGGCAAGTCCAAGAGGCTTCTCCATGACATCCTGCAATGTCGCGAGTTCTATCCTGTGCGTGCTTGGAACCACGGCGAGCGCGTAGCCACGGTCGTGGTGAACGACCACCGATTTGGCCATTATGCTGCCGGGCACATGTGCCGCAATGGCGGATTGTCTGCTTGTCGCGGTGCGGTGATGCTCGACGGTGTCGTAGGAAATTCCTTTCCTATCGATGAAGTCCTTCAGTCTGTTTGCGATGGTCATCTTGGGCGCCCCTTGCTCGTGTTCGCGACGCATGTGGAAACGCCGGCATCGCCTGTCGTTTCCGATATCAACAGAAATGGACCAGCCATGGATTGTTTCAAGGCTAAGCCTCAAGGACCGGACCGCGTGGATCCGGACTGCATGTCAGGGCCCGGCCCCGAAAAACGCCATTCGGGTGAGCAGCGTGTAGTCCGCTTCGAAGACCATCATCGTCACGAACACCAGCACCAGCACGGGCGGCAGGATGATCGCATATGTCAGCGCCAGCCGTTCCCAGGCCATGTGCATGAAGATGGCGACGATCAGTCCGGCCTTGAGCATCATGAAGATCAGGATCAGCGACCATCTGAGATAGCCATGGAGACCGAAATAGTCGACCAGATAGGAGCAGGTGCTGAGGATGAACAGCCATGCCCACACCACCAGATAGAGCTTGATCGGGTGCTCCTGATGAACCTCCGCCGGGGTAACGCCGGTCGTCGTCGCATCATGCCCATGGGCGCTGTCCAGTGCGTGTTGTCCCAGGCCGTTTGCGGTTGCTTCAGCCATGTCCTGCCTCTCACCAAAGATAGAAAAATGCGAAAATGAACACCCAGACCAGGTCGACGAAATGCCAGTAGAGCCCCATGATTTCGACGTTCTCGTAGCGCCCCCTCCGGCTGGTGAAGAAGCCGGGCCGTCCGACGTCGAAATCCCCGCGCCAGACCTTTCGCGCCACGATGATCAGGAAGATCACCCCGATCGTCACATGCGTGCCGTGGAAGCCGGTAATCATGAAAAAGGATGCGCCGAACTGTGCAGCGCCCCAGGGATTGCCCCAAGGCCGCACGCCCTCGGTGATCAGCTTGGTCCATTCGAAGGCCTGCATGCCGACGAAGGTCGCGCCGAGTGCTGCGGTCAAGAGCATCAGGACTGCCGTCTTGCGGCGGTCGCGGCGGTAGCCGAAATTGACCGCCATGGCCATCGTTCCGCTGCTCGAGATCAGCACGAAGGTCATGATGGCGATAAGGATCAGTGGAATGTCGGAGCCGCCGATGCGCAGGGCGAAAACCTCGCTCGGATTGGGCCACGGCACGCGTGTTGAGATACGCGCGGTCATGTAGGAGAGCAGGAAGCAGCCGAAGATGAACGTGTCGCTGAGCAGGAAGATCCACATCATGGCCTTGCCCCAGGACACGTTTTTGAACGCCCGCTGATCCGAGGACCAGTCGGCGGCGATGCCTTGCCAGCCTGCGGGCCGCGGCTCTGTTCGGCCGATGTGGGCCAGTGTCGTCTCTGCCATCCGCCCGTTCCTCCTAGGTCAGCAACCCTCGGCAAATGTCGATTAAAGTCGAAGCCCAGCCGGCCAGAAGCGCAAAGATGGCGAGCCAGACGAAAAGCAGGAAATGCCAGTACATCGCGCACAGCTCGACACTGAGGCGAAGCCGCTGCGGCTGCGCTCCGTTCCAGGCACCGACGCTCGTTCTGCCCAGCCCGACCAGTCCTCCCAGTATATGCAGGCCATGCATTCCCGTTAGCAGGTAGAAGAAGCTGTTGGCCGGATTGGATGCCAGAAAATAGCCGTCCGCACTCAGTTCCCGCCATGCCACAAGCTGTCCAATCAGGAAGACGAGCGCCGTGAGTCCAGCTGTGGCGAGGCCGAGCCTGACCATGTCCACTTGACCCTTGCGCGCCGCGAGCGAAGCGCACTGTATCGCAATGCTGCTCAAGACCAGTACGCCGGTGTTAAGCCAGAGCAGGGGCGGGATGGGCAGAGGCCGCCAATCCGACAGCGCCATGCGCATGAAGTAAGCACTGGTGAACAGCGCGAACAGGCAGCCGACGACGGCAAGGAAGACGCCGAGACCGATCTTTGCGGTCGGCAGCGCCGATCGGTCCAGAGCGACAAAATCCCCGGCCATGCTTTGCTCGAGCCACGGCTTCGTCATTAGCCGCTGATGGGAAAGCCACCACCCAGCAATACCGGCGATCACGAGCAGGAAGACCAGGATTACGCTCATGCCGGCTCCCTGGAGGGCGCGAAGGAGCCCGGAACGTTTTGTGGTATGAAGTCCTCCTTGGCTCCCGGTACGCTGTAGTCATAGGCCCAGCGATAGACGATCGGCAAATCCTTGCCGAAATTGCCGTGGGCGGGCGGTGTTTGCGGCGTCTGCCACTCGAGCGTCGTTGCCCGCCACGGATTGCCGCCAGCCTCACGGCCATGGCGGATGCTCCAGATGAGGTTGAACAGAAACACAATCTGGGCAAAACCGACCATAAAAGCCATGATGCTGATAAACGAGTTCAGGTGGTGGGCCGATTCCGTCATGATCGTCATGTCGGTCAATTCGTTGTAGCGCCGCGGCACGCCCATCAAGCCGAGATAGTGCATGGGAAAGAAAATCAGATAGGCGCCGAGAAAGGTGATCCAGAAGTGGAACCGGCCCAGTGTCTCGTTCAGCATCCGGCCGGTGACCTTTGGGTACCAGTGGTAGATCGCCCCGAAAATCACGAGGATCGGCGCAACCCCCATGACCATATGGAAATGGGCGACGACGAACATCGTGTCCGACAGCGGAACGTCGACGACGACATTGCCGAGAAACAAGCCGGTCAGCCCGCCATTGACGAAGGTAACAATGAAGGCGAGGGCGAAAAGCATTGGAATGGTGAGGTGGATATCGCCGCGCCACAGCGTCAGCACCCAATTGTAGACCTTGATGGCGGTCGGAACGGCGATGATCAGTGTCGTGGTGGCGAAGAAGAAGCCGAAATAGGGATGCATGCCGCTGACATACATATGGTGCGCCCAGACTACGAAGCTCAACGCGCCGATGCCGACGATGGCCCAGACCATCATGCGGTAGCCGAAGATGTTCTTGCGCGCATGGGTGCTGATCAGGTCGGACACGATGCCGAAGGCCGGAAGCGCAACGATGTAGACCTCCGGGTGGCCGAAGAACCAGAACAGATGCTGGAACAGGATCGGGCTGCCGCCGCCGTGCTGCAACTGTTCGCCCATCTCGACGATCGCCGGCATGAAGAAGCTGGTGCCGAGCGCCCGGTCGAGAAGCATCATCACGCAGGCGACGAACAGCGCCGGGAAGGCGAGCAGCGCCATGACGGTGGCGGTGAAAATACCCCAGACAGTGAGCGGAAGGCGCATCAGCGTCATGCCGCGCGTGCGGCCCTGCAGCACCGTCACGACATAGTTCAGGCCGCCCATGGTAAAGCCGACGATGAACAGGATCAGCGAGACGAGCATCAGGATGATGCCCCAGTCCTGGCCGCCTGGCGTACCGGTCATGATCGCCTGCGGCGGATAAAGCGTCCAGCCGGCACCCGTCGGTCCGCCGGGCGCGAAAAAGCTCGACACCAGAACCAGCACGGCCAGCAGATAGATCCAGTAGCTCAGCATGTTGACATAGGGAAAGACCATGTCGCGAGCGCCAACCATCAGCGGGATCAGGTAGTTGCCGAAGCCGCCGAGGAAGAGTGCGGTGAGCAGGTAGATCACCATGATCATGCCGTGCATGGTGATGAACTGGTAGTAGGCTTCCGGGGTGATGAAATCGAATGTGCCGGGGAAACCGAGTTGCAGCCGCATCAGCCAGGAAAGCACCAGCGCGACCATGCCGATCGCTGTCGCCGTCGCCGAATACTGGATGGCAATGACCTTGGCGTCCTGCGAGAAAACGTATTTCGTCCACCAGCTGTGCGGATGGTAGAGTTCCATTTCCGCGACTTCGGCCGGCGGTACCGCATCTGCAGGTGTGATATCGACCATAGGAACACCTCCGTGCCCTTTTCGGCCAAGCCCGACAGTTCGGGCCTGCCGCACATTTTCAATCCCGACGGCGCACCGTCGTTTCGGTTTCCTACTCTGCCGAGCCCATCTGTTGGGGCGCGGACAGCTGCGCAAAAGTCTGCTGCTGGCCAAGCCACGCCAGATAGTCTTCCTGCGTATCGACCATGACCACGCCATGCATCATCGGATGTCCCTGGCCGCAGAGTTCGGCACACAGGACCTGGAAGGTTCCGGTCTTGGTCGGAGTGAACCAGAAATAGGTGACCGAGCCCGGGATCATGTCCATCTTGGCGCGGAATTCCGGCACGTAGAAATCGTGCAGCACATCGATCGAGCGGAGCAGCATCTTGACCGGTTTGCCAACCGGGAGGTGCAGGTCGGCCGCTTCCACTACGACATCGTCCTGGCCGTTGGCATCGGTGGCGATGACGCCGAGTGGATTTTCAGCGTTGACGTCGCGAGTGTCGGATGTGCCGAGCTTGCCGTCCTTGCCGGGCAGGCGGAAACTCCATTGCCACTGCTGGCCGACGACTTCGACCTCTGTTGCGTCGCTTGGAACGTTAACGAACCGGCTCCAGACGAACAGGCCTGGAACGAGCAAAGCCGTGACGCCAACCGCGGTGACAACCGTCAGCCAGGATTCGAGCCGCCTGTTCTCAGGTTCATACGCCGCCTGATTGCCTTCCCGATGACGGAAGCGGAAGACGCAATAGGCCATGAAAAGAACCACGGCGGCGAAGACGACGCCGGTGATCCAGAAAGTTATGATAATGGTGTTGTCGATATAGTCCCAGTTCGAGGCAATCGGCGTCCACCACCATGGGCTCAGGAAGTGGAACAACACCGAGCCCACGACTATCAGAACGAGTACAAGCGCAACGGCCATGTCCCGGTTCCTCCCGGTATTCCAAGCGGCGCAAGCCGTCCCGGGAAATACCAAGTGCATCATAACTTGATTTGCGATGAAAATTCTAGAGCCGGCTGTGGGAAGGGCAAAAATACCATTTCGCGGCGCTGGCGGTCCTTCGGTCGAAGCGGCAGGCAATGGCGAGCACACCGAATGCGCTTGGCAGAACCACGGAACGGCGATCGTCGGGGATCCCTTCCACCTGCTCGACCGACAGCTCGACGAAGGGAGCGGGCCACTTTATTGGCCGGCAGATGTCATCCGCCAAACTGTGTTGCCGACATCGTCGGCTATGAGCAGGGCCCCGGTTTTGTCGACAGCCAGGCCGACAGGCCGGCCGCGCGCCTTGTTGTCCTTGTCCAGGAAGTCGGTCACCACGTCGGTAGCGACGCCGCTAGGATGGCCGCCGCTGAATGGTACGAACACCACCTTGTAGCCATTGAAGCGCGTGCGGTTCCAGCTGCCGTGTTCGCCAACGAAAGCGCCGCCGCGATATGCCTCGGGGAGGCTGTTTGCCGTATAGAAGGCCAGTCCCAGAGGGGCGACGTGGGAACTCAGCGCATAGTCCGGAACGATCGCTTTCGCGACCAGGTCCGGACGCTGGGGCATGACGCGGGGATCGAGATGCTGGCCATAATAGCTGTATGGCCATCCGTAGAAGCCGCCATCCTTTACCGACGTCAGATAATCCGGCACGAGATTGGGGCCGAGCTCGTCGCGCTCATTGATCACTGCCCAGAGCGCCCCGGTCTGCGGCTCCCAGCTCAGGCCGTTTGGATTGCGCAAACCGCTGGCGAAAATGCGCGACTGGCCGGTGGCCCTGTCCACCTGCCAGATGGCGGCGCGGTTCTTCTCGGCCTCGATGCCGTTTTCGGCGACGTTGCTGTTCGAGCCGATGCCGACATAGAGCAGCGAGCCGTCGGGGCTTGCCACCAGGCTCTTCGTCCAATGGTGGTCGATCGGGCCGCCGGGCAGGGCGGTTAGCGGCGTTCCGGGCGCGGTGATCTTTGTGTCACCAGTGTTGTAGGGATAGCGGACGATGGAATCGGTATTGGCGACGTAGAGATCGCTTCCCACCAGCGCCACGCCGAAGGGCGAGTTGAGGTGGTCGAGGAATACGCTGGTCAGCTCCGGCTTGCCATCGCCGTCGGCGTCGCGCAGCAGCGTAATGCGGTTGCTCGGGCCGCTGTCGCCGCCCGAGGTGACCCAGGACTCGATCCAGCCCATCACCAAATCCTTGGGCCGTTTGATCGGTTCGCCGCCAGGCGCCTTGGACTCAACCACCAGGACATCGCCGTTGGGCAGCACATAAAGCGACCGCGGATGCTGCAAGCCGTTGACAAAGGCCTGGATCTGCAGCCCCTGCGCGACTGTCGGCTTTTCGTCGTTCTTCCATCCGACCACGGAAGCGAGATGCATGGGCGGGAAGAAATATTGGACCGGCTCCGGCAGTTTTGGATTCGGCCCTATCTGACTGCTGGGGTCCGGGTCGTTGCCGCTGCACGCTGCAAGAGTGATCGCCGCAGTGCAAATGAGCACGGACACCGTGATGCGCCTGGTCTGACTGATGGAGCTTGCTGCGCGTATCAATCCGCCACTCCGACGTGATGCCGGTAAACCATGGACCAGCCCAGCCAACCGGTGAAGATAAGGATGAGCACGACAACCGCCGAGAGGATCAAGCCGGTAGGAACGATGGAGGTCCATGCATCGCGGGTGTGCACGAGCATGTTGATGATGGACAATGCCAGCGCCAGCAGATTGCCTAGCACGTGCGGCAAGGCGGGGGGCTGTGCTCTTACCAGCGGATTGGCCAGGAAATCGATCAGCCCCGCGATCGCTGCAAGGCAGCCCATGATCACGCCGACGGTAACCAGCCAAGCGGAGAAGTCAGCCCACATCATCTCCGCTGTTCGCCAGTAGGCCAGATCCGTCAGCAGGGTGCCGACGAAGCAGGCGATCGGAAACGGCACCAGCATCGGATGAACGGGATGTCCTGCAATCCTGGCCGTCGAACGCGGATTGTCACCGACCATGATGCGCCATCCTTCTTGGTTCTCGTCCAGACAACCGCCTACCCGGCCTCCGGCGGCTGTTGCCGAGAGGCCGGCAGACGACCGATCGATCTGTCAGGCCCAAAAAGGGCGCTGGCTGGCTGCGCCTGCTAGGCGGCCGACTGGGTCGGCGGGTTCTGATACATCATCCAGAGCTCGATCGCCGCCAGCACCGCGACCAGAATGCCGATCACGACATGCACGGTCATCGCCGTTGTCGCCTGGAATCCAAGCACCCAGGGCGATACGAGAACCCACAGCCCGACGACCAGGTTCACCCACTCTTCCCACACGGCAAATGCTGCGAGGGCGGCAACCGACAGCACGACGATCAAGATTCCGCTGCCGAGGGCGTTCTGCGTCTGCGGGCCTGCCGCAAACGTGAAGATCCAGGGAGAGAAGAACAGAATTGCCCCAAGGATCAGGTTGGCTACGTCACAGAGCCTGGCGTTTGTCCACTGGTTCATGGCATCCTCCATAGGGAGCGTTTATGGCTCCCGAGTTCGGCAAGGTGGTGCCTGAGTTCGGCGAGATGCGCCCGAAGCCGCTCACTCCGTGTCACGGTAGTGCCCTGCCCAGCTGGAATTCGCATCTGGCGGTACTCCAGCCAAATCCGGCTATCTAACTGAATTCCGGGCTTTATGTTCCATTCGGCACCGGCACGCCTGGATCACTTGGTGGTGATCGAGCGATCCAAAGCTGCCTGTCAGGGGGCGGCGGGGCGGCGGCGCGTAGCTCATTCTGTCTTTTTATCGAGCCGGTGAAACATTTCTTATGGATCGCAGTTCTTGGATCCAGAGGAGTTGAATAAGGGCAACCTGCTTGCACGGGAGGAGCACGGAAGGCACAACTATAAATACGCTCTGCATAGAATACTTCGCAACGAGAAGCTCTCGCTTGTCTTGGTTGCCGCCGAAGCTTGTTTGAAAGACGGCGGTCGCCGCCGAAAAGATTTTCTAAATGAAAATAGCCCAGATCGCGCCACTAACCGAATCCGTGCCGCCCCGAACCTACGGTGGAACGGAGCGAATTGTTTCGTATCTGACCGAAGAACTTGTCCGACAGGGCCACGAGGTGACGTTGTTCGCCAGCGCCGATTCTCGTACCTCAGCCGAGCTGGTGCCGTGTTGCGACGTCGCGCTGCGCCTGAATCCCAGGGTCCAGGACGGTGGTCCGCACCACGTCATGATGCTTGAACGGGTGCGCCGGCGAGCCGATGAATTCGACGTTTTGCATTTCCACGTCGATGTTCTGCACTTCCCCATCATTCGGGATTTTGCCAGACGAACGGTTACCACGCTTCACGGCAGGCTCGACCTGCCCGATCTGGCGCAACTTTATGCTATGTTCGACGATGTTCCCCTGGTCTCGATCTCCTTCGACCAGCGCCGGCCCGTGCCGCCAGTCAATTGGATTGGAACCGTGCATCATGGCCTGCCACGCGATCTTCTGCCATTCCACCCGAACACCTCTGGCTATCTTGCGTTTCTCGGTCGCATCTCGCCGGAAAAGGGGCCGGAAGCGGCCATAGAAATAGCAGTGCGGGCGGGGTTTCCCCTGAAGATCGCCGCCAAGATCGACAAGGTGGACCAGTCGTTCTGGAAGGAAAGGGTCGAGCCGCAAGTGCTGCGGCATTCGAACGTGGAGTTCATTGGCGAAATCGATGAGCGGCAAAAGGCGGATTTTCTGGGCAATGCGAAAGCGCTTTTGTTCCCGATCGACTGGCCGGAACCCTTCGGGCTCGTGACGATCGAAGCAATGGCCTGCGGTACGCCGGTGATTGCGTTCCGGCGTGGCGCCGTCCCGGAGATCATCGATGACGGTGTGTCCGGATGGATCGTGGATACGGTGGAGGAAGCTGTGGGCGCGCTCCGGCGCATAGACTGCCTCGATCGCGCACGAGTGCGGCAGACGTTCGAGAAGCGGTTCACGGTCGAGCGCATGTGCAGCGATTATGTGGCACTCTACCGAGCACTCACGAACGGCACGGCGGGCGCAGGTGCCCCCACAAACGAACTCTCCCGAAATGTCGCGATGGTGGCTGTGCCGGGCTGAGGAACCGACAATCCACATGCAGACCACGAGGATGGCGTCAGGTGCGCCTGCAGGGTCTTATTGCCAAGCGCGGCGACTGCGCCAGAAGCCTTTGATCTGCGGCAAGCGTTCCAGAAGCTATGGTGTCCGCGAATGGTGGCAAACTGCCGCCCGGTCCGGATTGACGCGCGATACTTTCGCTGCAAAGGTAGTTTAACGACTTGTTTACCATGCGTCAGTCAGGGGTGGGGGGAATTTGGAACGGTTTTTGGGTGCGAACCGCCTTAATTGGGATGATCGGGCCGAACTGCACTCGACCGACACAACGGGCAGCTACCACATCGAGAATGTGCTGGCCGGCGGATCCAATCTCTACGAGCTGGAAACGCGCGAGGTCGGCGATATTGCCGGCAAGGATATCGTCCACCTGCAGTGTCACATCGGCCTCGACACGATCAGCCTGAAGAATCTCGGCGCAGGCAGTGTGACGGGGCTCGACTTTTCACCGGCGGCGATCGCGGCGGCGCGGGATTTTGCTGCGAAGGCAGGCACCGACGTGCGCTTCGTGGAAGCGCCACTGTTCGAAGCGGTGGAAGCGCTCGGTCGGACCTTTGACATCGCTTACGTTACATGGGGCTCGGTAAACTGGCTGGACGACGTTTTCCGTTGGGCGCGGGTGGTTGCCGACCTCCTGAGACCCGGCGGCCGTCTCTACATGGCCGAGGGCCATCCATTGATGTTTCAGTGCGATCGAAAGGCCGCGGCCCTGGAATTGAAGCACGACTGGCGAACGCCGATAGCTCGACCGCTCGCCTGGAACGAGGAACTGACCTACACCGGCGATGACCGCATCTTGAAGCATCCTCGCTATTATGAATGGATCCACCCGATCAGTGACGTGGTGAATGCGCTGATTTCAGCTGGTCTGACGCTCGATTTTCTCAATGAGCATGACACTGTTTCGTGGCAGCACTTTTCATTTGCCGTGCGGGCCGGCAAGGATATGTACGGCCTGCCAGAGAACTCTCCCAAGATACCGATGGCCTATTCCATTGGCGCGACGAAGCGCAGCATCGGCAAGATACCATACCTTGTGTCTCCCAAGGCGATCGAGGGGCACTAGTCCAGGTCGACGCTCCTGAGTACTCGGGTCGGAGCGTCGAAGTTTGCAATCGCTCGCGCTCCTCGATCTTCCGAAGGATCGCCGGCGCCAGCGCATCTCAACTCAATCAGTGGGACCATGTCAGTGGAAGTCGGCAGCTGGCTCCAACCGCTCGGGCCTGCAGCATCAGCAACGGGTCGGAAAGCGCAAAGCTCTAAGGAGCGTGAAGGTGACATTAAACATTGAAAGCTAATGTTTCCTCATCGGGTCGACCCGGGAACCTGAAATGGCACTTGAGGAATCGCCTATTGGCTTTTTTCCGCGCTAAGTTCGGCGGCATCAAGGAGGTCGTCTTTTCGTCGGCAAATATTCCGGCGGCGATCGCGCTTGTCGTCATACTTATCAGCGCCGCGTTCGCGGAGCACCAGAACAAAGTCGTCTCGGACCAGGCCGTCCGTGCGGACGTGTTGACCAAGGTCAATCTCATCCGCGCCAAGCTCGAAGGCAATATCAACGGAAACCTTCAACTCGTGCGTGGATTGGTCGCCGCCGTCGTGACCGAGCCTTATATGGGACAGCAACGCTTCGCCTCGCTGGCGAGCAATCTATTTGGCGCCGACTCGCAATTGAACAATATTGCCGGCGCGCCCGATCTGGTCGTTTCCCTGATGTACCCGATGGAGGGTAATGAGCAGGCGATGGGCCTGGACTACCGCAAGAACGAGCGGCAGCGTGCGGCTGCGCTGAGGGCGCGAGATGAACGCAAGCTGGTGCTTGCCGGTCCCGTCGAGCTGAAGCAGGGGGGACAAGGCTTCATCGGCCGCTTTCCGGTTTTCGTGCCCAGCGCGGGCAACACGGAAAGGTTCTGGGGCATTATTTCAGCCGTTGTCGACGTGCAGCGCCTTTACAAAGCGAGCGGCATGCTTGACGACGATCTCGGGATCGACGTAGCGCTGATCGGCAGGGACGCCCTCGGTCACCGAGGTGGTCAATTCTACGGCAATGAGGAGATCAGCAAAAGCGATCCGGTGACGGCTGACGTTTTGCTTCCTTCCGGCTCGTGGCAGCTCGCTGCCATTCCCGAGAACGGCTGGCCTTCGACGCCAAGTAACGCATGGTTGTTGCGCGCGATCATGGCGACGGCCGGGGCCTTGGTTGTGTTCCCTTTCCTGGTCACTGGTCGTCTGATAGGCGAAAGACAGCGCAATTATGCGGAATTGCGCCGATTGTCACGACGCCTCGAACTCGCTCTGGAAGCTTCGGCTATCGGGGTTTGGGAACACGATCTCGCGACCAACGAGCTTACATGGGATGAACGCGTCAATGAAATATATGGCAAACCAGCGGGGGAGCACCGGGGCTACACAGACTGGGCGGGAGCGATCCATCCAGATGATCTGGCTGGCGCCAACGCAGATTTCGATACGGCGGTGGCCAGCGGACGACCATATTTGTCGGAGTACCGGATTGTGCGCCCGAATGGCGAGGTCCGTCATGTCCGGTCCAAGGCGATCCTTTACCGGGCCACAAACGACACCCCAAAAATGATCGGCGCGGAATGGGACGTGACTGCCGACGTCCTGCTGAACAAGGATCTGGTTCGCGCAAAACAGCTGTCGGAGTCGAAAAATGCAGAACTCGAGTCGGCCAAGGCGCGCATAGAGCACATTGCGCTTCATGACTCGCTGACCGGCTTGCCCAACCGGCGTTACCTCGACCAGGTACTGGAAGACTACGCGGCAAACGCCAGGCGCTCAGGCGGGCGTGCGGCACTGCTTCACATCGATCTGGATCGGTTCAAGCACATCAACGATACGCTGGGCCACGCCGCCGGTGACGCGATGCTGGTTCACGCGTCGACAGTCCTCAGATCGAAGGTCGGCGACGAAGGATTCGTCGCCCGCATTGGAGGAGACGAATTCATCGTTCTGTGCGTGGTACGCGACGATACCAAGCAACTGGCGCTGCTTGCCGATCGGGTCATCAGCCAGATGCGCGAGCCCGTCTATTATCAGGGCCACCGGTGCCGTTTTGGCGTCAGCGTGGGTATAGCTGTCGACAACGGAAAAGATGTCGAAGCCAAACACCTGCTGGTGAACGCAGATATCGCGCTTTACCGAGCAAAGAGCCGAGGGCGCAATCGATACGAATTCTTCACTGACGCGATGCAAAGCGAAATCGTCGATACAAAACGGATTGCCGACGAAATTCTCGGCGGCCTCGAGCGCAACGAGTTCATCCCGTTCTACCAGCCCCAATTTGACGCAAAGACGCTCGAAATCGTTGGGGTTGAGGCGCTGGCGAGGTGGCAACATCCAGTAAAGGGTATTTTGGCGCCCGACATCTTCCTGAGGATTGCGGAAGAACTGAACGTCGTCTCGATCATCGACCAAGCCATATTGAAGCAATCGCTTTCGGATTTCGAAGAGTGGTCCGCTGCAAAACTTAACATTCCACGGGTGTCGGTCAATGTCTCGGCGAGGCGCCTTCAAGACGAGGAGCTTATCAAGAGCCTGCGAGAACAAGATATCAAGAGAGGAACAGTTTCGTTCGAGCTTGTTGAGTCGATTTTCCTGGACGAGAACGACGATCTTGTCACGTGGAACATCGAGCAAATAAAAGAACTGGGGATTGACATCGAAATAGACGATTTTGGTACCGGCTACGCTTCGATGGTCAGTTTGCTGAAGTTGCAGCCGCGCCGGCTGAAGATAGATCGGCAGCTGGTCACCCCAATCGTCAAATCGCCGCAGAGAAGGCAGGTTGTCTCGTCGATCATCGAAATCGGCAAATCGCTGGGTATCGAGGTCGTGGCGGAAGGCGTCGAGACGATGCAGCACGCACGGCTACTCAAGGGCCTGGGCTGCGACATATTGCAGGGTTATGCCTTCGGCCACCCGTTAGACTCCGAGGGACTTAAGACATTTGTCCGATCGCGGCGCCTGCGCACGGCCAGCTGAGCCTCGGCGCCAGAATTTATCGAGCCGACCGCCTTGAGGTTGCGGTACATAGGCGCACAGCGGACAAAGCTGAAAACAACGCCAAACCTCAGATCAGCAGCAGGCCCTTCATGCTGGAGTGGCCTTTCCTGCCGATGATGATGTGGTCGTGAACGGCAATGCCAAGCGGTTTGGCCGTCTCTATGATCAGCTTGGTCATCTCGATGTCGGCGCGCGACGGCGTCGGGTCTCCCGACGGATGATTATGCGCCAGAATGATCGCCGTGGCAGAGAGCTCCAGGGCGCGCCTGACCACCTCGCGCGGATAGACCGGTGTGTGGTCGACGGTGCCGACCTGCTGCACTTCGTCGGCGATCAGCGCGTTTTTCTTGTCGAGGAACAGGATGCGGAACTGCTCGCGCTCCTCGAAGGCCATCACCGACCGACAGTATTCGAGAACCTGCGTCCAGGTCGACAACAGCTCGCGGCCGGCGATCTCGCCGCGCGCCATGCGTTGCGCCGTTGCCGCAACCACCTTGAGGTCGAGCGCCACCATCGGGCCGATGCCCTTCACTTCCTGCAGGCGCTCGACGGGCGCGCCGAGGACCTCGGCCAATGTACCGAAGCGTGCCAGCAAGGCCTTGGCGACCGGCTTGGTGTCGGCGCGCGGGATCAGCCGGAACAATAGAAGCTCGAGCAGTTCGTAGTCGGGGAGGGTGTTAGGACTGGCGGCGAAGCGCTCGCGCAAGCGGTCGCGATGGCCGAGATAATGCGGCTTGTCGGCGGCCACCGCCTTCGCGGGCGATCGCACCGGCCTTTCGGGAAAGAAGGCCCGCTCGTCGTCGTCACCGTTCATGGCTGCCCCACCCAGCATTTGCCGGGCACGGTAACGCCCCGATCTGCCAGACACTAGGCCCGCAGGCCGGGGCGGTCGAGGTTTTTTGGCGACAGCGTGAAGATCTCGCAGCCGGTCTCGGTGACGCCGATCGTGTGTTCGTACTGCGCCGACAGCGAACGGTCGCGCGTCACCGCGGTCCAGCCGTCCGACAGCACTTTCACATGCGGCCGGCCGAGATTGATCATTGGCTCGACGGTGAAGATCATGCCCGGCCGCATCTCGACGCCTTCGCTGGCGCTGCCGTAATGCAGGATATTCGGCGCGTCGTGAAACAGCCGGCCGACGCCGTGGCCGCAGAAATCGCGCACCACCGAGCAACGCTCGGCTTCGGCGTAGGTCTGGATGGCGGCGCCGATGGCGCCGGTGCGGGCGCCCGGGTTGATTGCCGCGATGCCGCGCATCAGGCACTCATACGTGACTTCGAGCAGCCGCTCCGCGGCACGCTTGATCGTGCCCACCGGATACATGCGTGAGGAGTCGCCATGCCAGCCGTCGAGTATATAGGTGACGTCGATATTGACGATATCGCCATCCTTCAACGGCTTGCTGTCGGGTATGCCGTGACAGACGACGTGGTTGATCGAGGTGCAGGATGATTTCGTGTAGCCGCGGTAGTTGAGTGTCGCCGGAAGCGCGCCATGGTCCATGCCGAACTCGAAGACGAAGCGATCGATCGCTTCGGTGGTGACGCCGGGCGCCACCATCGATACCAGTTCGTCGAGGCAGCGCGCGGTGAGATCGCAAGCCTTGCGCATGCCGACAAAGCCTTCCTCGTCGTAAAGACGGATCTGGCCGGTGTTTCTGAGCGGTGCCGTGGCGGCGTCGAGATAGGTGACCATTTTTGTCCGTCTTGCAGGGATGCGAGGGCTGGATGAGCCCCCGCCAGAGAAATCTCCCCAGATTTGGCACTGGAAGGCGCAAGGTTCAAGGACGAACTGCCGGCGACGACCGAAGACCGGCGATATTCAGGTCTTTGGGGCACTCTCCTTGCCTGTAGCTGCCCATGCTCCCGACCGGTTCATTTGGCTACCGCAGTGACGACACATTTCTAGGCGAGAAGTCGGCCCAAGCATGAAGCCGCCACGGCAACTTTTTATGCCGAACGATGTTGCTGCGGGGGTGTCGGTTCGGGAGAGGTCGAATGGACAGACTGCAATTTGCGGTGCCGGTGCGTATCGCGCCTGTGCCCAGCCAGCCGGTCGAGGAAATCTACAGTGTCGAGCAGGCGCTCGATTTCCTGCAAACGTGGCCGGTTCGCCGGAAGGGGCCAACCTACCAGGCTGCGTTCAATGCCTGTTTTGGCGCCACGGTGGACATCGTCGAGACCGAAGACGCATGGCGGGCCTTCATGGCCTTTTGCCGGGTGAGCGGCCTGCTTGCCAGGGACATGATGGTTCCTCCGCGCAAGCGCGGCGGCGAGGCGAGGGGACTGCGGGCGTAGGGAGCCCTCGGCACATCCGCAGTTTGTCTTCGCCCCTTTGCTGACACCCCCATCAGAGTGGGTGGGGTCCGGCCAGGTTTGCCAGCATCACGCTGGCGATAGACATATGCCAAGTTGAAATTGCTGGTACGCCCAAGGGGAATCGAACCCCTGTTACCGCCGTGAAAGGGCGGTGTCCTGACCGCTAGACGATGGGCGCGCTCAGATGTGAGCGCTTATAGTTGCGTCGCGACAAACCGGCAACCCGTCTGCCGCCGGCTGCGACAACTTTTTTCCTTTGGCTCCAAACCGCGTCTTTCCGACAGCCAAGCTGGTTTTGCAGCATGCTGCAACGTCGCCGAGGGGACTTCGCTGTGGCCGAAGAACGTCTCCCTAACCGCGCCTGCGGCAACGCCAGTTCCAGTCGCGCTCGGGGCCGACATCGACATGGACGGATTCGGTGTGGCAGTAGGTGCCGACGCCGCCGCGGCCCGGCATGGTGCGGATGTAGCTCGCCAGTTCCCACTTCGAGACGCCGGGGACCTGGATGTCGGCAGCGGCGCAGTACATGTGCAGCGAATTCTTGGCGCCGTTGGCGCGGCGGTTGCGGGCCGGGTCGCGATAGCCGGAGGTGACCGTCATCTTGCGGCCGTAATGGCCTTCGATCGTCTTCAGCACGCGAACCAGCGACGGCTTCAAGCAGGCGACATCGACGCTTTCGTTCTGTTTCAGGAGGCCGTTGGGCGCGAGCCTGGCGAGGCCGGCGGCGGAGGCGACCTGGTAGGCACCACCCGAACCTTCGTCTTCGTTGAGATCGACGTCGCTCTCATCGTCGAGGCCGGATTTGCGCTTGATCTCGAACAACGCCGTCTGGCGCACGCCCGGCAGCGCATCGGCCGTGAAATGGCTGGTATCGCCGGTCGACACCAACTGCACCGGCTTTTCAGCCGGATTGGCCGAGGCCAAGGTAACGGTGGGTTTCGCCGCAGGCGTCGCCTTGGCCTGCACGGCCGTTGGCTGCCCGCCCGATCTGCTGTTGGCCGGCGATGCTGCCGAAGCGGGGGTGGCGCTGAACAGCGAGGCTAGGAAGTTTTTCTTCGGTGCGTAGGCCTGTGGCTGCGGCATCTCGCCGGCGGTTACATAGACCGGGTTGTTCATCGCCGGCGCGGCGGCCTTGGCGTCGGGCTTCGATGCATCAGCACTGTTTTGTGCCACGGCCTGTTCGGCCGTCTGGGCGTTTGGTTGCAGCGGCTGCGGCGTGTGTCCCGCGATCGTCTCGGCTGCCGTTGGAACGGCGATCGGGAAGCCGGCATCGGGCTTGGCCCCTGGCTTGGCTATTGGCACATAGGCGACCTGCTCGGGAAGGTTGGCGTCACCGTCGGCATTCATCGTCATTTGTGCGGTTGTCATCTGCGACGATAATGCGGCCGTGCTGGCCTGGGGCGCACCGGCGGCCGTGCTGATTTCGGTAGCCGAGGTATTGTAGCCTGGCATGCCGACCGACATGGTCGGGTCGCCGGCCGAGGTGCAGGACGCCAGGAGCACCGAGAAAAGCGCCGCCACAATGGCGCGGCTTTCTCCCTTCGCGAGGCGCGATCCTGCTGATCTCAAAACAAAATTCCCCCTCGATATCCGACCGGTTCGTCATTGGCGCGGCGCCGAAACGTCTCGTCGAAATGACCCTTGTTCCCCGAACCGGAAACGAGACCTGTGTCAAATCTGCAAGCCTCAAAGTAATTTGGCGGCTAGAGGATGAATCAAGGCTGCTCAGGGTTGACGGCACCATTTCGCCCGCTTTTGGCGGCGCGTCAACTCACCACACATTACAGATGGTTACACGCGCACCTTGACATAGGTGCCGGGGGCTTCGCCTAGAACTTGCATGTGCTCGCCCGGTTTGCGGGCCGGAACGCGGGTATTGTCCTTGGCTTCGATCCAGCGTTGCCAGTGCGGCCACCAGGAACCGGGGTGGGCTGTGGCCCCGGCGAGCCATTTGTCAAAGTCGCCGGCCGGCTTGCCGCCGGTCCAGTATTGATATTTCTGCGCCGCCGGCGGATTGACGACCCCGGCGATGTGGCCGGAGCCGGCCATGACGTAGTCGACCTCGCCGCCGAAATATTTCGAGCCGAGGAATACCGATAGCGCCGGCGCGATGTGGTCCTCCTTAGAGGCGAGGTTGTAGACCGGAATGGTAACGTCCTTCAGCGAAACCGTGCGGCCCGCCAGTTCCATCATGCCTTGCGAGAGCCTGTTCTCGAGATAGCAATTGCGCAAATAGAAGGAATGGTTGGCAGCGCCCATGCGGGTCGAATCGGCATTCCAGTAGAGCAGGTCGAAGGGCAGGGGATCCTTGCCGCGCATGTAGTTGTTGACGACATAGGGCCAGATCAGGTCGCCCGAGCGCAGCATGTTGAAGGCGGTCGCCATCTTGGTGCCGTCGAGATAGCCTTTCTCGTTCATCGCCTTCTCGACGGCCGCGACCTGCTCCTCGTCGACGAACACTTTTAGATCGCCGGCATAGGTGAAATCGACCTGGGTGGTGAAGAAGGTGGCGGATTTGATGCGGTGGTCGCCTTCCTGCGCCATCAGCGCCAGGGCCGCCGCCAGAAGCGTGCCGCCGACGCAATAGCCGATGGCGTTGACCTGCCTTTCGCCGGTTGCCTTCTCGATCGTGTCGAGGCCGTATTGCAGGCCCTCCCTGATATAGGCCTCCCAACTCTTGGCGCCGTGCCGCTCGTCCGGGTTGATCCAGGAGATTACGAACACGGTGTGGCCTTGCTCGACCGCCCAGCGAATGAAGGATTTTTGCGGGTTGAGATCGAGGATGTAGTACTTGTTGATCCATGGCGGGCAGATCAGCAGCGGCCGTTTGAGCACGGTGTCGGTAGTCGGCTCGTATTGCAGGATTTCGGCGACGTCGCTGCGGCCGACCACCTTACCCGGCGTGGCGGCGAGATTCTTGCCGATCTCGAAGGGCGAATAATCTGCCTGCCGCAGCTTCAGGTCACCCTTGCCCGCGGCGATGTCCTCGGCGAGCATCTTCATGCCGCGCACCAGGTTTTCACCGTTCGAGGCGACAGTCTCGCGAAACAATTCCGGATTGGTCAGGATGAAATTCGACGGCGAGATGGCATTGGACACCTGCTTGACATAAAAGCCGGCCTTGTGGCGGGTATGCTCGTCCAGGCCGTCGGCGTGCTCGACCAGTTCGGCCGCCCAGCGCGAGGTGACCAGATACGCCTGTTTGAGGAAATCGAAGAAGGCGTTGCGGCCCCATTCCGGGTCCTGGAAACGCTTGTCGCCGCGCTCGGGCTTGACCGCGTCCTCGGCGCCGGCGCCGACGCGCTGGACAGCATTGGCCCAGACGGTCATGTAGCCGGAAAACAGCCGCGTTTGCGCCTCCAGCGCGCGCTGCGGGTCGGAGAGCCAGTACTCGGTGAGCTTGGAGAACGTCTTCACCATGTCGACGACCGGCTCGGCGACGTGATCGCGTACCTCGCCCTTTTCCCGCGGCTCGGCCCATGCCGAGGCGGCTTTGCCGGCCTGCTCGATCATGCGGGCCATGTTCAGAGCGAAGCGTTCCGGGTCCTTCACCAGATATTGCTCGACGGTCGAAGGTTGGTCATCTTCCGCTTTGCCCGAATCGGGTGTTTTGGCCATGGTTCGCGGGGTTCCTCCCGAAGCGTTTTGTTGACATATTACCATGGGATATCGAACAGGGTCCAATGTGCTCTAACCCGGCCGCCAGGAAAACAATATGACGATTAATATTGGCAAGAACGTTTTTTCCGGCACTGGTCGTTTTTGCCGCATGGCGCTCGTCATGTTGACGATGGCCGGTTGCACGAGCAGCAACATGGAAGGTGCGGCGCCCGCCACCGGCCTTGTCGGCGCGAAGGACACCGGTTCCTATCCAAACCTGAACATCCGGCCGCAGGTGGCGGCCGAGCAATTCACCGACGAGGAAAAGAACGCCAAGCTCGCCCAACTGAAGGCCGAGAAGCAGAGCCAGGCCGCCAAGGGCGGCGGCGTCAAGGTTGCGGACCAGGCAGCGCTGGACCAGCTGGCAAAAAAACACGGCGCCGAGGCGCTGAAGCAGATCGAAGGCAAATGCGACCCCGCTCTCGACCCTAGTTGCAAATAAGCTTATACGCGCGACCGCAACCTCACTGTCTGGAACTGCCATGGAAGAATTTCACAAGGTCCGCCGGCTTCCGCCCTATGTCTTCGAACAGGTCAACCGGCTGAAGGCCAGCGCCCGTTCGCGCGGCGCCGACATCATCGATCTTGGCATGGGCAATCCGGACCTGCCGACGCCCAAGGCCATCGTCGACAAATTATGCGAGGTGGTGCGCGATCCGCGCACGCACCGATATTCGTCGTCGCGCGGCATTCCGGGTCTGCGCCGTGCACAGGCCAACTACTATGCCCGCCGCTTCGGCGTGAAGCTCGACCCGGACAGCCAGGTGGTGGCGACGCTCGGCTCGAAGGAGGGCTTCGCCAATATGGCGCAGGCGATCACCGCCCCCGGCGACGTGATCCTGTGCCCCAATCCGACCTATCCGATCCACGCCTTCGGCTTCATTATGTCGGGCGGCGTCATCCGCTCGCTGCAGGTCGAGCCGGACGACGGCTTTATCCCGGCCCTGGAGCGCGGCATCCGCCATTCGATCCCGAAGCCGCTGGCACTAATCCTCAATTATCCGTCCAACCCGACGGCACTGGTCGCTTCGCTCGATTTCTACAAGGAGGTGGTGGCCTTCGCCAGGAAGAACGACATCATCATCCTGTCGGACCTTGCCTATTCGGAAATCTATTTCGACGGCAATCCGCCGCCTTCGGTGCTGCAGGTGCCGGGCGCCATAGACGTCGCCGTCGAGTTCACCTCGATGTCGAAGACCTTTTCGATGCCGGGCTGGCGCATGGGTTTTGCGGTCGGCAATGAACGGCTGATCTCGGCGCTGACGCGGGTGAAATCCTATCTCGACTACGGCGCCTTCACGCCGATCCAGGTGGCGGCGGCGCATGCGCTTAACGGCGACAGCGCCGACATCGCCGAAGTGCGCGACGTCTACCGCAAACGCCGCGATGTCATGGTCGACTCCTTCAGCCGTGCCGGCTGGACCATTCCCGCACCGGCGGCATCGATGTTCGCCTGGGCGCCGATCCCGGAGCCGTTCAAGCACCTTGGCTCGCTTGAGTTCTCCAAGCTCCTGATCGAGCACGCCGACGTCGCGGTGGCGCCGGGCGTCGGCTTCGGCGAGCATGGCGACGATCACGTGCGCATCGCGCTGGTCGAAAACGAGCATCGGATCCGGCAAGCGGCGCGCAACATTAAGCGCTTCCTCGCATCCAGCGCCAAGCAGCCGAATAATGTCGTACCGCTCGCCGCGCATCGCTGATCTTATACACATCGACCGAATTGTTGAGGGGCGTCGCCGGACATGGCTGAAGCGTTGCGTGTTGGAATTGCCGGCCTCGGCACCGTCGGTGCGTCTGTGGCCCGTGTGCTGCGCGACAAGGCGGCCGAACTGACGCGGCAGTGCGGACGCGACATCGTGGTGTCGGCGGTTTCGGCCCGCGATCCCAAACGCGACCGCGGCGTCGATCTTGGTACGGCACAGTGGTTCGACGATGCCGTCAAGATGGCGCAGATCGCCGAGATAGATGTCTTCGTCGAGTTGATCGGCGGCGACGAAGGCCCGTCGCGCTCGTCCGTCAAAGCGGCGCTCGAGGCCGGCCGACATGTCGTTACCGCAAACAAGGCATTGCTTGCCAAGCACGGCGTCTCACTGGCCGAGATCGCAGAAAAGAGGGGTGTGCTGCTCAACTACGAAGCGGCGGTGGCAGGCGGCATTCCGGTCATCAAGACGATGCGCGAGGCGATGGCCGGCAATTCGGTGACCCGCGTTTTCGGCATTCTCAACGGTACCTGCAATTATATTTTGACGCGCATGGAAGCCGAGGGCCTGTCCTTTGATGCCTGCCTGAAGGATGCGCAACGGTTGGGCTATGCCGAAGCCGACCCGACCTTCGACATCGAGGGCCACGACACCGCACACAAGCTGTCGATCCTGACCAGCCTTGCCTTCGGCACGAAGATCGCCGCCAACGATATCTACATGGAAGGCATCTCCAACATCAGCCAGGCCGACATCCGCGCGGCCGGCGATCTCGGCTACCGGATCAAGCTGCTTGGCGTCGCCCAACGCACCGAAAGCGGCATCGAGCAGCGCGTGCATCCGACCATGGTGCCGACGGCCTCGGTCATCGCGCAGGTGCACGGCGTCACCAATGCGGTGGCCATCGAGACCGACATCCTCGGCGAATTGCTGCTCTCCGGCCCCGGTGCCGGCGGCAACGCCACCGCATCGGCGGTGATCGGCGACATTGCCGACATCGCTAAGAGCCGGCCTGGGTTCCAGCATGGTCCGGTCTTCGGCCGGCCGGCGAAGGAGCTCAAGCCCTACAAGAAGGCGCAGATGCGCAGCCATGCCGGGGGTTATTTCATCCGGCTGACCGTGCACGACCGCCTCGGCGTCTTCGCGGCAATAGCCAAGCGCATGGCTGACAACGACATTTCGCTGGAATCGATCGTCCAGCATGCCGCCGGTCCGGAAACCGAGGCACAGAAGACCGTCATCCTGGTGACCCACGAGACGACCGAGGCGGCGGTGCGTAAGGCCGTCGACGGCATCACCAGGGACAGCCTTCTGACCGACAAGCCGCAAGTCATCCGCATCGAGCGGGCCGGATAGCAGTCTCACATTTTGCGTTTAATCGATTGATATTGCTGCGCTTTCAAAAAGGTCCAGCGCAGGTCTTGCTGTTGTCACGGGGCTTTGACACAAGGAGCGCGTCTCTGGCGGGAGGCTAATGCATGTCGCCCAAACGTGTGCGGCGGTTTTTGGGACGACGACATGCATAAAAACAAAGTGCCAACGAGGATTGTCCATCGATGAATGTGGCCCAGAACATTGTCGCCGGCCTCGACCGGATACTGACCATGGAATTGGTGCGCGTCACCGAACGCGCCGCGGTCGCGGCCGCCAGATTGCGCGGACGCGGCGACGAGAAAGCCGCCGACCAGGTTGCGGTCGATGCCATGCGGCAGGAACTCAACCGTCTTGCCATCAACGGCACGGTAGTGATCGGCGAGGGCGAGCGCGACGAGGCGCCGATGCTTTATATCGGCGAGGAAGTCGGTACCGGCAAAGGCCCGGCTGTCGACATCGCGCTCGATCCGCTCGAAGGCACGACGATCTGCGCCAAGAACCTGCCCAACGCATTGGCCGTTATCGCCATTGCCGAAAAAGGCAGCCTTTTGTTCGCGCCGGATGTCTATATGGACAAGATCGCGATCGGCCCGGGCTATGCCGACGGCATCATCGACATCGATGCCTCGCCGGCCGAAAACATCGCCAGCCTCGCCAGGGCCAAGGGCGTGCCGGTGGCGGAGATCACCGCCTGTATTCTCGACCGGCCACGCCATGGCGCGTTGATCGAAGCCGTGCGGGCGACCGGCGCCGCGATCCGTCTGATCGGCGACGGTGATGTCGCCGGGGTCATCCACACCACCGATCCGGACGAGACCGGTATCGACATTTATCTCGGCACCGGAGGCGCGCCGGAAGGCGTGCTTGCAGCTGCCGCCTTGCGCTGCACCGGTGGCCAGATGCAGGGCAGGTTGATCCTCGATACGCCGGAAAAGCTGGCGCGCGCCGCCAAGATGGGCATCTCCGACCCCAAACGGATCTACCACACGCAAGACATGGCACGCGGCGACGTGCTGTTTGCCGCGACCGGCGTCACCGACGGCAATATGCTGGCCGGCGTCAAGTTCGGCCACAATTTCATCACCACGCACACGATCGTGCTGCGCTCGTCATCGCGGACCGTGCGCGAGATCAAGGCCAGGCACCAGGATCTGGAAAAGTTTTGATTTCGACTCAGTTAGCCGTTGCATATTGTGCGCAATGACAAATTGCAGACGGCGCATCACGTGACGGGGGAAAGACGCTTTTTCCTCGATGTCAGGCAATCGGCCACCGGCGTTTCCTGGGAACACCGGCTGACCGAGCGCCAGGACATGGCCGCGCTCGCCATCGCGCAAGGTTATGGCGTGCCCGACATCGTGGCGCGCGTGCTGGCCGGGCGCGGCGTCACCGCCGAGCAGACCGAGCGGTTTCTCGATCCGACCATCCGCAACCTGCTGCCCGACCCGGCATCGCTGACCGACATGGACAAGGCCGCCTCTCGTATCGCCCAGGCGGTGACGGCCAGGGAAAAGGTAGCGATCTTTGGCGATTACGATGTCGACGGCGCCGCCTCGTCGGCGCTGCTCAAGCGCTTTCTCGCGCATTTCTCGGTGCCGTCGGAGATCTACATACCGGACCGCATCTTCGAGGGTTACGGCCCCAATCCGGAAGCGATGCGCGAACTCGTCTCGCGCGGCGCGACGCTGATCGTCACCGTCGATTGCGGCACCAATAGTGCTGCTTCCATCGATGCGGCGAAGGCCGCCGGCGCCGACGTCGTGGTGCTCGATCACCATCAGGTCGGCGGGCCGTTGCCGGCGGCGGCTGCGGTCGTTAACCCAAATCGCGAGGACGACCTTTCCGGCCAAGGTCATCTTTGTGCCGCCGGCGTCGTCTTCCTTTGCCTGGTGCAGACCGCGAAGATCCTGCGCGGCCGCTTGCCGGATGCCGCACCGCCGGACCTGCTTGCCCTGCTCGACCTGGTGGCGCTGGGCACAGTCTGCGACGTGGTGCCGCTCACCGGCGTCAACCGCGCCTTCGTGATCAAGGGGCTGCAGGTGGCGCGGCAGCAGAGAAACGAAGGGCTGGCGGCGTTGGCGCGGGTCTCGCGTATAGGCGAGCCGATCAGCACGTTCCATCTGGCCTTTCTGATCGGTCCGCGCATCAACGCCGGCGGGCGCATCGGCGACGCAGCACTTGGCAGCCGCCTGCTTGCAACCGACGACCCGGTCGAAGCCCGCACCATCGCCGAGACGCTGGATCGGCTCAACCAGGAGCGGCAGTCGATGGAGCAGGAGATGCTGGCCGCGGCGCGCTCAGAGGCCGACGCCGAGCTTGCCGGCGGCAATGGTCCGGCCATCGTGGTCACAGCCAGCAGCAACTGGCACCCGGGCATTGTCGGCCTGCTTGCCTCGCGGCTCAAGGACCATGCGCGCCGGCCCGCATTTGCCATTGCCTTCAACGCCAACGGTGTCGGTACGGGTTCAGGCCGTTCAGTGTCTGGCTTCGACCTCGGCCGGCTGGTGCGCGAGGCTGCCGATGCCGGACTTATCGTCAAGGGCGGCGGCCACGGAATGGCGGCCGGCATCACTGTCGAGCGGGCGAAGCTCGGCGAACTCAGGGCTTTCTTCGAAGAGCGCGCGGCGGTGGACGTGTTCCGCCTGCAAGGGCAGGAGAGCCTGGCGATCGACGGTGCGCTTGCCGCCGAGGGCGCGACGCTCGCGCTGCTCGATGCACTTGAGAGGGCAGGGCCGTTCGGCGCAGGGCATGTCGCGCCGGTGTTCGCGCTGCCGCGCCACCGGCTTGTCGATGCGCGGGCGGTCGGCACCAACCACATCCGCGCCGACCTGCAGTCGGAAAGCGGCGGCCGCATCCAGGCGATCGCCTTTCGCGCCGTCGATACCGCGCTCGGCGAATTCCTGTTCAAGAACAGGGGTAAGCCGGTGCATGTAGCCGGCTCGCTGTCGGGCAACCACTGGAACGGCAACCGCACGGTGCAATTTCGTATCGTCGACGCGGCGCTTGCCTGAGAAGCTCGCCGTCCGCTCTGCCTAAGCGAGGACGGTCTGCAGCCGGGTCAGGTCGCCGATCTGCGCCATCGTTGCCTGGTAGCCGATACGGATTGCTTCGTCGGCGCGGTGGAATTCGGTCAGGCCGATATGGCTGAGCTTCGGCTGCAGCGATATGTCCGGCGGGTCGCCGGCCAGCCTGGCGCGCGAAATGCGATCCTGAATGATGTTGAAGGCCTCGACCATGACGCCGGTAATGCCGAGCCGCGTCTCGCGCGACTGGCGTTCGGGATCGGCCTGGCCGGCCCGCGGCGCGTCTTTCTCGATGACCAACTCGCCGGCATTGTGCTTGATCACCGCGGCGCGGCCGAACAGATCGTAGTGAAGGTTCACCGCGACCACGAGCGGCTGCTCGTAGGCACGGCAAACCGAGACCGGCACCGGATTGACCAGGGCGCCGTCAACCAGCACACGCCCGTTGCAGGCGACCGGCTCGAACACGCCGGGCAGCGCGTAGGAGGCGCGCATTGCGGTGCTCAACGAGCCGCTCGACAGCCAGATCTCATGGCCGGTGCGGATTTCCGAAGCGACGCAGACGAATGGTTTTGGCAGGTCCTCGAAGCGGATGCCGGCTATGTGCTCGCGTAGCCGCGCATCGAGCTTCATGCCACCGAACAGGCCGCTGCCGCGTAGATTGAGGTCGAGAAGGCCAAAAATGCGCCGCCTGGTCAGGCTGCGCGCGAATTCTTCCAGCTCGTCGAGCTTGCCGGCAACATAGCAGCCGCCGACCAGCGCGCCGATCGAGGTGCCGGCGATCATCGACACTTCGATGCCGGCTTCGTCAAGCGCGCGCAGCACGCCGATATGCGCCCAGCCGCGCGCACAGCCGCCACCCAATGCCAGCGAAATCCCTGTTTTGCCCGGAGATATGGTTTCGGATGCGCCCGCGGCCGAGGAGAGGCCATTCGCCTCCCGAACGTCAGGTCTGTTGCGCAATGACGCCCAGTCGAGCATCACAATCTCCCTTGTCCCACGGTCATCCTACAGGCGGGCCGTATCGAAATCATGAATACACGTGGCTGAAGTGCTGCGAATGGTTCATATTGATGGTGTATTGGGCTTTCGATAGGTTTTTTCCGCATCGAACAGCGGCTTGCTGCCGTCGCTGGCAAGCGTCCCTTTGCCATCGCTCAGCCCCACCGTCCGATAAAAGCATGAACGTCGGCCGGTGTGACAAGTTGCTTCATGACCCAGCACTTTGACGCGCAACCATATCGCGTCCTGGTCACAATCCGTGAGCATCTCGACGACCTGCTGGACATTGCCCGAGGTTTCGCCCTTCTTCCACAGCGCGTTGCGCGAACGCGACCAGTAGTGCGCGATGCCGGTCTCGAGCGTTAGCGCCAGCGCCTCGGCATTCATATGCGCGACCATCAGCAGCATGCCGTCTTCGGCATCGGTGACGACGGCGGTGACGAGGCCGCCGGCATCGAAGCGCGGCGAAAGGACCGTGCCTTCCTCAAGCGCCTTCTTGTCTGAGGGAGCTTTCGGGAATTCCAATGCCGACATTCGCCGGTCCTTATTTAACGAAGGTGGGGCGGGTCTGATCAGTTCCGCCGCCGCGCACCATGGTGACGAAGCGGACCTGCTCTTCGGGTGTATCCTTGAAGGCGCCGGTGAAGGTCGAGGTCAGCGTGGTGGAGCCCTGCTTGCGGATGCCCCGCATGGCCATGCACATATGCTCGGCTTCAAGCATGACCGCCACGCCGCGCGGATTGAGGACGTCCTGGATGACGCCGGCAATCTGCGCCGTCATCGCTTCCTGGGTCTGCAGGCGATGGGCGAAGATGTCGACGACGCGGGCGATCTTGGACAGGCCGACAACCTTGCCGTCAGGCAGATAGCCGACATGCGCCTTGCCGATGATCGGCACCATGTGATGCTCGCAATGCGAGTGGAAGGATATGTCCTTGACGAGGACGAGGTCGTCATAGCCGGCGACTTCCTCGAAGGTGCGGCCAAGTTCCTCGGCTGGGCACATATCATAACCGTTGAACATTTCGCGGAATGCCTTGGTGACGCGCTTCGGCGTGTCGATCAGGCCCTCGCGGTCAGGGTTGTCGCCGGTCCAGCGCAGCAAGATGCGCACAGCGGCTTCGACTTCGGCCTCGCTCGGCCGGTCGGTGACCGGCTTTTCCATATAGGCGGACCGCGGCATGAGTTTCTTGATAACGGCGTCCATAAAGGCGTCTCCCGTAGTTCCTCTCTCAGGAGGAACGAGTTGAACGGACCACGACCTTTCGGGTGTCAGAAACTCGCCCGGTTTCCAGCCCGTAAGTGGCGTGAACAGAATTGGGCACGACGAGGTTTGTGGTCGCCTTGTCGATACCCGACTACCGCCATTATATATGTTCGTGCCGAGCGAAAGGAAGACGCCAGAGCGGCAATGACTGTTCGCTGGGCGGCGACGGATTGGAAAAATATGATCGACGATGTCTACAATGCGAAAATTCTGGGTTTTGCCGGAAACATCGCACGGATCGGCCGGCTCGACCGGCCCGACGCAACCGCACGAGCACATTCCAAGCTGTGCGGCTCGACGGTGACCGTCGATCTGAAGATGGATGATGGGGTCGTCAGCGATTTCGCGCATGACGTGAAGGCCTGTGCGCTTGGCCAGGCGTCCTCTTCGATCATGGCGCAGCATGTCGTCGGCGCCAGCGCCGAAGAATTGCGCAGCGTGCGCGAGACGATGCTGAAGATGCTGAAGGAAAATGGTCCGCCGCCCGAAGGCCGCTTCGCCGACCTGAAATATCTGGAACCGGTGCGCGACTATAAGGCGCGCCACGCCTCGACCATGCTGACCTTCGACGCAGTGGTCGACGCCATCGGTCAGATTGAGAAGAAGCGGGCCGAGGAGGCGGCCTAGATCTCGGCAAGGAAACGCCGGCTTTCGGCGAATTCCGCCCGGACCCAGTCGGCAAAAGCCCTGGCCGGCTCTGAAAGGTCATTCAGCCTTCTGGCCACCAGCCAATAGGCGCCGGACGCGACGTCGATGTCGAAAGGCTTGATCAGCGCGCCGGACGCAAGTTCTTCGCCGATCTGCAGAAGATCGCCCAGCGCGACACCATGTCCAAGCAAAGCTGCCTGCTTCGAAAGCGAAGCATCCGCCAGCATCGGGCCGCGCGCAGGCACGGCCTCAGCCGTCACGCCAGCCGCTTCGAACCAGCGCGCCCAAGCCTGACGGTTTTCTTCGTGCAGCAATGCGTAGCGACCAAGGTCGATCGGTTTTTCCAGAGCTGGCCCGGATGCAAGAAGCGCCGGCGACAGGACTGGTGAATCGACGACCGCGGCAAGCTGTTCGGCTTCGCTGCGTGGCCATGAGGTGGCGTGCGCACTGAAGCGCAGGGCAAGTTCGGGCTGATCGCTGCGAAACTCTATCAACCTCGGGTCGACCTCAAGGGAAACGTCGATATCGGGTCGCAACTCGCGAAAGCGGTTGAGCCGCGGGACCAGCCATACGGATGCAAGCGATGGCTCGACGCTGACACGGACCACGGACTGCGTCTGGGCCGCCGTCAACTCCGAAAGCAGCCTGTCGATGCCCTCGAAACTTCTGACCAACTGGTCGAGCAGCCGCCGGCCGGTGTCGGTCAACTCGACGCGGCGATGATGGCGGAAGAACAGAGGTTGGCGCAGGAAGGCTTCGAGCTCGCGGATCTGGCGGCTGATCGCTGCCTGCGAGACGTAAAGCTCCGCGGCCGCACGGCTGAAGCTCAGGTGACGACCGGCTGCTTCGAAGCTTCTGAGAGCCGTCAGGGGGAGGTGTCCGCGCTTCATTCGCATAACTCAGAGTTATCTGACGTGGACGTTATACTCGTTTGAAGGGCAAGGCCAGCGGCGCTCTAATCGGCGCTCAAGGAGTGCTGCCATGATCCAGTTTCTCAACGTTCTGGGCGATGTCGTACGGATCGCGACGTTTCAATGGCATGACGAGAAACCCATAGGGATTGGTGCGAGGAGAGGCCGCCGACCAGCGTCGCCGTATGCCGGAAGCCGACGCCCGACCGCTACCCGACTCGCCGTGCCAGGCCATGACGGGATTGCCGAAACGCCATTGCGTTTCTGGCCCGATGCGCACATCTATCGTGTTGAAAAACGTGATGTGGAGACTGCGGTGGTTGGCCAATATCGGCATGCGCGCGGTGCCAGGCCGATTCGACAAGGACGCAACTGGCCCGGCCCGTGGCGCAAGACGCCGGGCCGCCTCTTCGGTACCGCGCTTGTCCGACTCTACCAGCTGACGCTGTCTGGCTTTGTCGGCAATTCCTGCCGGCATTTGCCGACCTGTTCCGAATACGCGCACGAAGCGATCGCCCGCCACGGGCTGTGGGCCGGTGGCTGGATGGGGTTTTTCCGGGTGCTGCGCTGCGGACCGTTCGGAACGCACGGCATCGACCGCGTACCGGAGATCCTGGCTGATCGTTACCGTTGGTTCACGCCATGGCGGTACTGGCGGATCGGGAAAAAACGTGGCGACCTGGACAGTTGACCGCAACTGTTCGGTGCACAACCGGACCGCTTTTACGATCTGGTAGGGTTAACCGCAGCTTGCGCGGACATAGCGCATTTAAGACAAAATCGAGACAAGACGTCTGGCTAAGCCGCTCCTGACACCCTTCAGGAGAGATTGCCAAATGCGCCGGATAGATCGTCTTCCCTTCGTTTTCGCCGTGGTTCTCTATGTCCTGGCGTGGCTGTTGGGTTTTCCGATCCGTGCGCAATCGGCGCCGCTCGGGGACGTCGAATGCACGCTGATCGTCGACGCCGCAGGCGGCGAGACGCTGTATCGCGAAGGGACCTGCGATCAGCGCGTCAGCCCCGCCTCCACGTTCAAGGTTCCGCTGGCGCTGATCGGCTACGATGCTGGAATCCTGAGCGACGAGCACACGCCAAGCTGGGAGTACAAGGCAGAGTTCAATGCGCCGAAACGGGACCGCAAGACCGTCGACCCGACGATCTGGGAAAGGGATTCGGTCATATGGTTCTCACGCGAGATTACGCGCCGGCTCGGCAGCAAACAATTTGCCGGCTATGTGTCGAAATTCGAGTATGGCAACACGGACGTTTCCGGAACTCCCGGCAAGAATGATGGACTCACCCATTCCTGGGTGAATTCTTCGCTCGAGATATCGCCCGTCGAGCAGGTCGATTTCCTGCGCAGGCTGCTGGCGCGAAAACTGCCGGTTTCGAACAAGGCCCACGCCATGACCGGTGCGATCATACCGACGTTTCGAGCGGGCGATTGGACGGTGCAGGGCAAGACTGGAACGACCAGGCTCGGCGACAGCGCCGACAAGCGCTCGCTTGGCTGGTTTGTCGGCTGGGCGCAGACCGATGCTCGCAAGATCGTCTTTGCCCGCCTGGTAATCGATACGGAACGTTCCGACACGCCCAAGGGACCCAAGACGCGGGCGATGTTCCTGAACGAGCTGCCGAATCTCGTCAGGTGACCTATATCCGGCTTTACGGCGCCGAAAACTGTCCATAAAAGACCGCTCGCCGCCGGACGCATCCGGCTCTTACTGATGCATGTCGTAGCCCCAAAACCGCTAGGCAGTTTTGGGCGACATGCATTTCACCACCCGCGCTCGTTTGCGGGACTGGATAGGAGAATCTTATGCTGAATTCCGTTTCCCTGACATTTCCCGATGGCTCCGTCCGCGACTACGACGCGGCGATGACCGGCGCCGACCTGGCGGAATCGATCTCGAAGTCGCTGGCCAAGAAGGCCGTTGCCTATTCGATCGACGGCACGCTGCGCGATCTTTCCGACCCGATCGGCAAGCCGGGCAAGGTCGAGATCATCACTCGCGAGGACCCGCGCGCGCTGGAGCTCATCCGTCACGATGCAGCCCATGTGCTGGCCGAGGCCGTGCAGGAACTTTGGCCGGGTACGCAGGTGACTATCGGGCCGGTGATCGAAAACGGATTCTACTACGATTTTGCTCGCAACGAGCCGTTCACGCCCGACGATTTCCCGGTGATCGAGAAGAAAATGCGCGAGATCATTGCGCGCAACAAGCCGTTCACCAAAGAGGTATGGTCGCGTGAAAAGGCGAAAAGGATCTTTGCCGACAAGGGCGAGCGCTACAAACTGGAGCTGATCGACGCCATTCCCGAGGATCAGGATCTCAAGATCTATGCGCAGGGCGACTGGTTAGACCTTTGCCGCGGCCCGCATATGGCCTCGACCGGCCAGATCGGCAGCGCCTTCAAGCTGATGAAGGTCGCCGGCGCCTATTGGCGCGGCGATTCGAACAACCCGATGCTGACGCGCATCTACGGCACGGCCTGGGCCGACCAGGCGCAGCTCGAAGCCTACCAGACGATGCTGGAGGAGGCCGAGAAGCGCGACCACAGGAAGCTCGGCCGTGAGATGGACCTGTTCCATTTCCAGGAGGAGGGGCCGGGCGTCGTGTTCTGGCACGCCAAAGGCTGGAGGATGTTCCAGAACCTGGCCAATTACATGCGTCGCCGCCTCGACGAGCAGGGCTATCAGGAAGTCAACGCGCCGCAGGTGCTCGACAAGAGCCTGTGGGAGACGTCCGGGCACTGGGGCTGGTACCGGGACAACATGTTCAAGGTGACGGTTGCTGGCGACGACACCGACGACGACCGGGTGTTTGCGCTGAAGCCGATGAACTGCCCCGGCCACGTCCAAATCTTCAAGCACGGGCTGAAGTCCTACCGCGATCTGCCGGTAAAACTTGCGGAATTCGGCAATGTGCATCGCTATGAGCCGTCCGGCGCGCTGCACGGGTTGATGCGCGTGCGCGGCTTTACCCAGGACGATGCCCACATCTTCTGCACCGAGGAACAGCTCGCCGACGAGTGCATCAAGATCAACGATCTGATCCTCTCGACCTATGCGGATTTCGGCTTCGACGAAATCACCGTCAAGCTGGCGACCCGCCCCGAAAAACGGGTCGGCACCGACGCGATGTGGGATCATGCTGAGGGCGTGCTGCAGGACGTGCTCGACAAGATCGCGGCGCGGTCGGGCAACCGGATCAAGACGGGCGTCAATCCGGGTGAGGGCACGTTCTACGGGCCGAAGTTCGAATATGTGCTGAAGGACGCCATCGGCCGCGAATGGCAGTGCGGCACCACACAGGTCGACTTCAACCTGCCGGAGCGTTTTGGCGCCTTCTACATCGGCTCCGATTCGGAAAAGAAGCAGCCGGTGATGGTGCATCGTGCCATCTGCGGTTCCATGGAGCGGTTTCTAGGCATCCTGATCGAGAATTATTCGGGCCATTTCCCGCTCTGGTTCGCACCGCTGCAGGTGGTGGTGGCGACGATCACTTCCGATGCCGACGATTACGCCCAAAAGGTCGTTGCGCAGCTGAAGGCGGCCGGGCTGATTGCCGAAGCCGACCTGCGCAACGAGAAGATCAACTACAAGGTCCGGGAGCATTCGCTGGCCAAGGTCCCGGTCATCCTCGTCTGTGGCAAGCGCGAGGCCGAGGAAGAAACGGTCAATATCCGCCGTCTCGGTTCGCGCGACCAGGAATCGCTTGGTCTCGCAGCTGCCGTGAAGCTGCTTGTCGACGAGGCGGTGACACCCGACCGCAAGCGCCGCGCGGCCTGAACCAGCCGACCTGCAATGAATGCCGGTGGAGCGATCCACCGCCATTTTCATATGCCTGTCACGCCGCGCGCCTATCCGGCTATCCGGTTGGCGCGACGCATGCGCAAGGCAGCTTAGAGAGGCAGGGCTTAGTCGGCGCCTTCCTCGGAATCGATGGCCGAAGCCTCTGTGGCCAGAACCTCGATGTCCTGGTTGTGCCCAGCCACCACCGTAAAATCCTTCTGGTAGATGCGGTCGCGGTTCTTGGCGATGATGGTGTAGTCGCCCTCGGCCAGCACCATCGAGGCAAAGGCACCGACGGTTTCCTTGATCGGATCGCCGGATTCGTTCAGCAGCGACCAGGAGGTGTCGGCGATCGCCTCGCCGCCCGGTTCGCGCACCAGCTTCATGGTCATCTCGGCCGCACGGTGCTCGACGGTCGCTTCAGTCAGCTTGCCGGCCTCGACGCGGATGTCGGAGCGGATGACCGCGTTCACAGCGCCATAGGTCGAAACAACGTGGTAGGTGCCGGCATTGAGCCGCACGACGCTGTTCGGCTCGACATCGGGTATGATCAGGGCGCGATCGCCGTCGGCCGCGGCGTGGCTCTCATAGATCGAGAAGCGCAGCTTCTTCGGCGGTATGCGCACCCCACCGGACAGCACGGCATCGAGCTTGAGGCCGCCGGCATCGAGCACGAGGCTCTCGCGCTTGGCTTCCTTGCCGACGGTGATGCGCTTGGTGGCGCCGGCCCGCCCGTAGGAGGCGTGGACCAGATAGGAACCCGGCTCGAGCTGGAATACGGCGGTACCGCCATGAGCGGAGGCGACCATCGGCAACTTGCCGTCGCTGGCCGATTCGGGCTTGAAGACGCGCCAGACGATGCCGCGCGTGATGTCGGCGCCCTTGTCTGTCAATTGCGCCGACAGCGTGATTGCCCCGCTGCTCCCCAACACCAGCGATGTCTCGCTTTTCGGAGGCGCATAGCCCGAAATTCCGGGAAGTTCCAGTTCGCCGAGGCCGTCCACATCCTGGGCGACGGCGAGCGAAACCGGCACCATCAACAGTGCGGCAGCGAGCCATATCAGGAAAAGACGCAATGTCCCCTCAAACATGCCTTGCGTTGAAGCCCAAGGCGGTGGCAATTTCAAGGCTTAAGAGTCCGGTCGGCTTCTGCTACAGGGCTCTTTGTCCGGCGCGCTGCGCCAATGCCCAAGCCGCCCGATGTCCCGATGGTGCGCTTCAGCTCAAATTCCAGGAGACTTGCGCCCATGGCGTCGCCGATCATCGATTTTCTGCTGACCCGAAATTCCGCGCCGATCCCAGATTTGAAAGAGCCGGCACCGGGCGATACGGAGATCGCGACGATGATCGCCGCCGCCTCGCGGGTGCCGGACCACGGCCGGCTGGAGCCCTGGCGTTTCATCCTCTATCGCGGCGAGTCTCGCATCGAGATCGGCAAGAAGCTGGCGGCACTTGCCGAGCAGCGTGAAGGACCGCTGCCGGAAGGCCGCCGCAACCAGGAATTGGCGCGCTTTTCGCGGGCGCCGCTGGTTATCGGCGTGATCTCGATCCCCAGGGAAAATCCAAAGATCCCGCAATGGGAGATGTTCCTGTCCGGCGGCATGGCGGCGATGAACCTGATGCTTGCCGCCAATGCGCTGGGCTACGGCACCAACATGATCAGTAACTGGTATTCCGACGTGCCCGAGGGCAGGGCGATCCTTGGCCTGGCGCCGCATGAACGGGTCGTCGGTTTTGTCCATATCGGCTCCTACCAGGGGCCGGCACCGGAGCGGCCACGGCCCGATCCCGCAAAGCTCTCTGCCGATTATTCAGGGCCGTGGCTGGGATAATTTCGGCGCGGAACAGACCTAAGCGCCAAGCCCAGCTACCCTGGCCCGCGCCAGGAGCCGCTCGGCCAGTTTTAGATGCGGCCGGTCGTACATCTTGCCGTCGATTCCGACGACGCCGGGGTTTCCCGCCGCCTTAAATGCCTCGACGATCGCCAGGGCGCTTTTCACCGCTTGCGCCGAAGGCGCGAAGGCGGCGTTGATGACCGGCACCTGCGCCGGATGGATCGCCATCTTGCCGGTGAAACCGTCGCGCTCGGCCTCGGCGCATTCGGCCTCGAAGCCCGCCATGTCGCGAAAGTCCGGAAAGACGGTGTCGATTGCCGCGACTTCCGCGGCACTTGCGGTAAGCATGGTCATGGTGCGGGCGAGGCGGAACACATCCGTGTAGCGGCCATTCGCGTCGCGCGTCGCGCGCGCGCCGATCGCCGCCGACAAATCTTCCGCCCCCCAGGTGACGCCGACAAGCCGCGCGCTTGCACGGGCGTAGGTCGCTGCGGCCAAGACGCCTGCGGCCGTTTCTGTGATGATCGGCAGGATCTTTATAGCTCCATCCGGCAGGCCGCTTTCAGCTTCGTGCACCCTGAGCTTGGCCGAGAGATGCTGGACATCCAGTCCGCTGTTCGACTTAGGCAGCATGATGCCGTCTGGTTTTGCCGGCACGAGCGCCGCCAGATCGTCGTCGGTCAGTCCGGTCGAAAGATCGTTGACGCGCACATAGATCACGGAGCTGGTTCGGTGCCTGTGCCCGGCGATGAAACGCGCCGCTGTGTCGCGCGCCAGATCCTTGTTCTGCGCGGCAATCGAATCCTCGAGGTCGACGATGACCATGTCGGCGCCCACGCCAAAGCCCTTCTCCAGCTTTTTTTCCGAGTCGCCGGGGACGAAGAGCAGAGAACGCATCGGCTACGCCTTTTTCATCATCATGGCTTGCCTCGTGCATTTGGCAACCAGCATGTCGTTCTGGTTATAGGCGCGATGCTCGAACTCGACGATACCGCGGTCCGGTTTGGACCTGGAGTCGCGCACCGAAACCACCGTGGTCTCGACGCGAATGGTGTCGCCGTGGAAGACGGGGTGCGGAAACACTGTCTCCTTCATGCCGAGATTGGCGATGGTGGTGCCGACGGTGATGTCGTTGACCGAGATGCCGATCATCAGGCCAAGCGTGAACAGCGAATTGACCAGCGGCTTGCCCCATTCGCTCTTCGCCGCGAAGTCGAAATCGATGTGCAGCGGCTGCGGGTTCAGCGTCATCACCGAAAACAGCATATTGTCGCTTTCGGTCACGGTCTTGCGCAGCGTGTGCTTGAACACATGGCCGACAGCGAACTCCTCAAGATAAAGCCCGGCCATGGTCGATCTCCTCTGCTGCTTAAGGGTTGATAGGCGTTGCGTACCGGGCTCGCAAGCCAGTTAACGAACATGGTGAACCGTTCGTAAACCATTTGTGCCTACGGTCGCGACAGGGGCCAGAAGCGTTCTGGCAAAGGGCGTAAGCAGGCGACATGGTCGTTTCGCATTTCCTGAAATGGATCCACACGGCGAAGGTGTCGGAGCGCGTTGCAGCGGCAAGCGCACTTGCTCGCGCCTATGTCGATTCGGACCTGCCTTTCGAGGACCGCTGCGCTGCTGAGGCGGCGCTGACATTGCTGCTCGATGACGCATCCTCGAAGGTGCGACTGGCGATCGCCGACGCGCTTTCCATGAGCCATCATGCGCCGCCGCAGATCGTCAGCGCGCTGGCGTCGGACCAGCCGGAAGTCGCAGCCCTGGTGCTGGCGCGGTCGCCGCTGCTTACTGATGCCGACCTGATCGATCGGGTTGCCGGCGGCCAGAAAGCGACGCAGAGGGTGATCGCCGACCGGCCGCGCGTGTCGATGTCGGTTGCGGCGGCAATCGCCGAGATCGGCGAGCCGGAGGCCTGCATCACGCTGCTCGCCAACAGCGGCGCCGACATCGCATCGATCAGCTTTCGGCGCATGGCCGAGCGGCATGGCCATCTGCCTCTGGTGCGCGAGGCGCTGATTGCCGATGCGCGCCTGCCCGCCGATTGTCGGCATTTGCTGCTGGTCAAAGTGGGCGAGACGCTCAAGGGCTCGCCGCTGGTGCTGGCGCTGATGGGCGCCGCAAGAGCCGAGCGCGTCACGCGCGATGCCTGCGTCAAAGCTTCCGTGACATTGATCGAAGGCACGCGTGCCGAGGAACATACAGCGCTTGTCGAACATCTGCGTCTGCGCGGCGACCTGACCGCAAGCTTCGTCATCCGCACCATCGCGCACGGCAAGGTCGATTTCTTTGGTTCGGCCCTGGTCGCGCTCAGCCAGCAATCCGAACAACGGGTGAGAGCACTGCTGGCCGGCGGCCATGACGTGGCGCTGCAGGCACTGTTCCGCAGCGCCGGGCTTGCCGCCGCCACCCACGCCATCATCCTGCGCGCGCTGAAGGTCTGGCGCGAGGTCGCCAATGGCAAACGCCTCGCCGGCGTGCAGGAAGTCAGCTGGTTGATGCTGAAGGAATTGGGCGGGCAGTCCGCCGCGGGCGATCTCGCCGGGCTGATCAAGTCGATCCATCTCGACGCGTTGCGCGAGAACGCGCGCGGGCACGCGCTGGCGATCGCGGCTGCCTAAAGTGAAGCGGTTTTCCCTCCGGAATTGCTTTAGAACAAAGGAAAGAGCGGTTCGGCGTTTCCGTGAACGCTGAACCGTTCCAGGCCTCGTCCTTCGCGAAAATATCCGGGTAGCAACAACCGCCGTCTGTGGCTCACCTGGCAGAAGACGCTCAGATATCCAGCACTTCCGTCTCGGCGAATTCCGCGCGTTCCTGGATGAAGCGGAAACGGGCCTCGGGCTTGGTGCCCATCAGTGCGTCGACAGCATCCTTGGTCGCCGCCTCGGCGTCGATCACATCGACCCTGAGCAGCGTGCGCTTTCTCGGGTCCATGGTGGTTTCCTTGAGCTGGGCGGCCATCATTTCGCCCAGCCCCTTGAAGCGGCCGATTTCGACCTTGCCGCGCCCGGTGAATTCGGTGCGCAGGAGTTCGTCCTTATGCGCGTCGTTGCGGGCATAGCCGACCTTGCCGCCTTGGCGGATCGAATAAAGCGGCGGCACCGCCAGGTAGAGATGGCCGCCGCGGACCAGGTTTGGCATCTCCTGGTAGAAAAAGGTGATCAGCAGCGAGGCGATATGGGCGCCGTCGACATCGGCATCGGTCATGATGATGACCCGGTCGTAACGCAGGTCCTCGTCGCGGTATTTCGAGCGCGTGCCACAGCCCAAGGCCTGGATCAGGTCGGATATCTGCTGGTTGCCGGCAAGCTTGTCGCTGCCGGCACTGGCGACGTTGAGGATCTTGCCGCGCAGCGGCAGCACCGCCTGGCTGGCGCGGTCGCGCGCCTGCTTTGCCGAACCGCCGGCCGAATCGCCCTCGACGATGAAGAGCTCGGCGCCGGCGGCGGCATTCTGTGTGCAGTCGGCGAGCTTGCCGGGCAGGCGCAGCTTGCGCACCGCACTCTTGCGCGACACTTCCTTTTCCTGGCGGCGGCGCACCCGTTCGTCGGCGCGCGCGATCACCCATTCGAGCAGTTTCGAGGCCTCCTGCGGATTGTCCGCCAGCCAGTGGTCGAACGGGTCGCGGATGGCGGTTTCGACGATGCGGATCGCCTCGATCGTCGCCAGCCTGTCCTTGGTCTGGCCGACGAATTCCGGTTCGCGGATGAACACCGACAGCATGCCCGCCGCCGAGATCATCACATCCTCGGAAGTGACGATCGAGGCGCGCTTGTTGCCGACCAGATCGGCGTAGGCGCGCAAGCCGCGCGTCAGCACGTTGCGGAAGCCGGCCTCATGCGTGCCGCCTTCGGCGGTCGGAATGGTGTTGCAATAGGAATTGATAAAACCGTCGCCGCCGAACCAGGTCACGGCCCATTCGAGCGAGCCGTGACCGCCCTGCTTCTCGCTCTTGCCGGCGAACATTTCACGGGTCACCTGGAATTCGTCGCCGAGCGAGGCTTTCAGATAGTCCTTGAGGCCGCCCGGAAAATGGAATTCTGCCTTGGCCGGCGTCGTGTCCTTTTCCTTGATCAGCGAGGGATCGCAGGTCCAGCGGATTTCGACGCCGCCGAACAGATAGGCCTTTGACCGCGCCATGCGGTAGAGCCGCGCCGGCTCGAAAGCAGCACCCTTGCCGAAAATCTGCTCGTCTGGATGGAAGCGGATCTTCGTGCCGCGCCGGTTATGCACGTCGCCGAGCTGCTCAAGGCCGGTCACCGGAACGCCTCGTGAGAAGCGCTGGCGATAGAGCTTGCGCCCAATCGCGACCTCGACCTCGAGATGGTCGGACAGCGCGTTGACGACGGAAACGCCGACACCGTGCAGGCCGCCGGACGTCTCGTAAACCTTACTGTCGAACTTGCCGCCTGAATGCAGCGTCGTCATGATGAGTTCGAGCGCCGGCTTCTTGAATTTCGGGTGCGGATCGACCGGAATGCCGCGGCCGTTGTCGGTGACTGACAGGTATCCGTCGGCGGAAAGCTCGACATCGATGAAGGTCGCATGGCCGGCGACCGCCTCGTCCATCGAATTGTCGATGACCTCGGCAAACAGATGGTGCATCGCCTTGTCGTCGGTGCCGCCAATGTACATGCCCGGGCGGCGGCGCACCGGCTCCAGCCCCTCCAGCACCTCGATGTCGGCGGCACTGTAACTCTCGCTGGCGTCGCGGGGCGCCGGCCGCTTCGCCGCCTGCACCAGCGGATCGGCCGGGCGCGCGGCGGCGCGAGCAGGCTGAGGCTGCTTGTCCAATTTGGCGAAAAGATCGTTGTTGTCGTCCATGCCGGTCCTGGATTCCGATGCTGCGAATCACCACCCGATACTGCCACGCTTTTCGCGGGCAGGCGACGGAGGTTCCTGTTACGTTCGAGGATAGAGCCTCTTACTGCAAAACCATTCGACAGCCAAGCGGCGGAAATGGGGTCGAAGCTTGGAGCATCGACGCTTTGTAAACCTTGTCCGAAGGTTACGCCGGAAGACTGGCTGAAAAAACGGTATTTGCGGACTGTCGCTGACCTAGAATGCAGCGGAACGCTCACGAGGCTGTCGCTTACGCATGTTGGATTACAGTTCGCTCCTGCTCGCGGCGGCGCTGTCGGGCACGTGCCTTAGCATCACAATGTTTGCGATCTGGTTCACCGCGCCACAGGCACGCTTTGTGCTGACGGTGGCGTGCGGCATTCTCGTGCTCGTCGCACATGTGGTGCTGTTCTGGCATTACACCAGGGATCCAAGCGCCTGGCTCTGCCAGATCGTGCTTGCGCTTCTCAGCCTCGGTTTCCTGATTATCTGCCTGTCGGCCATGCAATATCTCGGCATAGGCGATTACAGGCGCGCCATCTTGCCGACCTTGGTTGCGACGGCTGTTTGCGCGGGCGCGACGTATCTCGGGTTTGATGGTGTCGGCTTCATCGTCACCTACGCGACGGTAACGGCGCTGCTCTCGCTCATCGGGGTGATGTTCTGGATTGAGGGTGGTCACGATCGCCGGATATTGCTGGTCGTCTCGTTCCTGAGCGGCGTCTGTGCGCTGTCGTTCGGACTTTGCGGCGCGGTCCTGCTGGTCAAGGGGCAATGGGTGCTGGGTGTTGCGCCCGACAATTGGGCCGAGCGGGTGAATTCCGTCGTAGCCGTCGCCTGCATGACCGGGCTCGGCGCATTGACGCTCTCCCTGCACCATTTGCAGGCGCAGATCGAATTGAAGGCCGAGACGATGACCGATCCATTGACCGGGCTGATGAACCGGCGGGCGTTGACGGCACTCTACGGCGAGCGGGTCTTCGGCCCGTTCATGTCCGTCGCCATGTTCGACCTCGACCATTTCAAGAGAACGAACGACGTTTTCGGTCATCCGGTCGGCGACCAGGTTCTGCGCCGCTTTGCCGCTGTCATCAGGAAATACGCCAGGACCGGCGTCGACGCGTTCCGGTTGGGCGGCGAGGAGTTCGTGCTCGTCATGTCGCGGATGACGGAAGAGAAGGCCTATGACATTGCGAGCAAGATCAGCGTCGCCTTCGGCACAGAAGTCGTGGCCACACAACTTGGTCCGTTGCGAAGCACAGTCAGCGGCGGCATCGGCTTTGGCGGAACAAACGGCACCGGTCTCGACGATGTGCTGGCCGAAGCCGACGCAGCACTCTATGCGGCAAAGCGCGCCGGGCGAAATCGCGTCGTCGTTCGGGACCGGGCGAGCAAGGCCGACGGGCCGGCCTTGCGTTCTGCCTGATTGGGGTTTCTATCTTCTTGTTAGACCCATGATCTTGTCGGAAAACCGGATTCCACTTTTCGGAATCATGATCTATTCCGCCGCACCCAGATATTCCGACAGCGGCGGGCAGGAGCAGACAAGGTTGCGGTCGCCGGCGACATTGTCGATGCGTGACACCGGCGGCCAGTATTTTGCTGCCGTATCGGCATCGCCGGCGGGGTAGGCCGCCTCCAGACGCGAATAGGGATGTGTCCACTGGCCGGCCAATGCCTCGGCGGCGGTGTGCGGAGCGTTGACCAGAGGATTGTCGGCCAACGGCCATTCGCCCTTCGCCACCTTGGCTGCCTCGCCGGCTATGGCGATCATCGCTTCGCAGAAACGATCCAACTCGCGCTTGGGCTCGGATTCGGTCGGCTCCACCATCAGCGTGCCAGCGACCGGGAACGACATGGTCGGCGCGTGGAAGCCATAGTCGATCAGCCGCTTGGCGATATCGTCGACGCTGATGCCGGCGCTGTCCTTGAGCACGCGGGTGTCGAGGATGCATTCATGCGCGACGCGTCCGTTGCGCCCCTTGTAAAGCAGGGGGAAATGCTCGCCAAGCCGCGTCGACACATAGTTGGCGGAGATGATCGCCGTCTCGGTCGCCTGCTTCAGGCCGGAAGCGCCCATCATGCGAATATACATCCAGGTGATCGGCAGGATCGAGGCGCTGCCGAACGGTGCCGCCGCCACGGCATGGACCGAGCCTTCGGTGACGTGGCCGGGCAGATGCGGCTTCAGATGCGCCTTGACGCCGATCGGGCCGACGCCGGGGCCGCCGCCGCCATGCGGGATGCAGAAGGTCTTGTGCAGGTTCATGTGGCAGACGTCGGCGCCGATATCGCCGGGACGGGCGAGGCCGACCAGCGCGTTGAGGTTGGCGCCGTCGAAATAGACCTGGCCGCCATGGCTGTGGACGAGGGCGCAAAGGTCGCGCGCGCCTTCCTCGAAGACGCCATGCGTCGAGGGATAGGTGAACATCAGCGCCGCGAGATTATGCGCATGCTCGGCCGCCTTGGCCTGCAGGTCGTCGATGTCGATATTGCCGTCCTCGGTGCAGCGCACGACGACGACGCTCATGCCGGCCATGGCCGCACTTGCCGGATTGGTGCCATGCGCCGAGGAGGGGATCAGGCAGACGGTGCGATGGCCTTCGCCGCGTGACAGATGATAGCGGCGAATGGCGAGCAGCCCGGCATATTCGCCCTGGCTGCCAGCATTGGGCTGCAGGGTCACCGCGTCGAAGCCGGTGATCTCCGCCAGCCAGCCTTCCAGCTCGTCGATCATGGCGCGATAGCCTATCGAATGGTTTGCCGGGGCGAAGGGATGCAGGTTGGCGACATCAGGCCAGCTCACCGGCATCATTTCGGCGGCGGCGTTGAGCTTCATGGTGCAGGAGCCGAGCGGGATCATGGCGCGGTCAAGCGCCAGGTCCTTGTCGGCCAGCCGGCGCAGGAAGCGCATCATGTCGGTTTCCGAGTGGTTTTCGCGGAAGACGGGCTGGGTGAGGAACTCCTTGCCGCGCGGTTTTCCGGGCGTGGAACTGCCGGCGGCAACGCCGGCCTTAGCGCCGAAAAGTGCTGCGATCGCCTCCAGATCGGCTTCGGTGGAGGTCTCGTCGAAGCTGATGCCGACATGGTCGGCGTCGATGACGCGCAGCAGGCGGCCCGTCTTTTCTGCGGCGGCGGCAATCGCGCCGGCTCTGCCCTTCACTTCCGCAGTCACCGTGTCGAAGCGGCTTTCGCCGATCACCGAAACGCCCGCTGCCTTGAGGCCGACGGCCAGGCAGTTGGCCAGCGTGTGGACGCGGCCGGCAATCGCCTGCAGCCCGGCAGGGCCATGCCAGATCGCGTAGGCCGTCGCCATATTGGCGAGCAACGCCTGTGCGGTGCAGATGTTGGAGGTCGCCTTGTCGCGGCGGATATGCTGTTCGCGTGTCTGCAAAGCCAGGCGATAACCGGGACGGCCCTTGCTATCCGTCGACTGGCCAACAAGCCGGCCGGGCATCAGCCGCGTCAGCCTGTCGGAGACGGCGCAATAGGCGGCGTGCGGCCCGCCAAAGCCCATCGGCACGCCAAAACGCTGCATCGGGCCGACGGCGATGTCGGCGCCAAGCCTGGCCGGCGCATCGGTCAGCGTCAAGCCAAGCGGGTCGGCGATGAAGACGACCAGCGCGCCGGCGGCACGGGCCTTGTCGATCGCTGCCTTGTGATTGCCGTAGACGCCGAATGTATCGGGCCAGGAGACCAGCAGGGCGGCGGTGTTGTCGTCGATCACCTCGCCGTCCACCTCGATGCCGAGGGGCTCGGCGCGGGTGCGCACGACGTCCAGCGTCTGCGGGTGCGGCGTGCCGGCCAGTGCCACCTTGGTGCGCTTGTCGCGATGATGGCGCAGCGCAATGCCGACCGCTTCGGCCACCGCCGTCGCCTCGTCGAGCAGCGAGGCCGATGCCACCGGCAGGCCGGTCAATTCTGTCACCAGCGTCTGGAAGTTGAACAGCATTTCCAGCCGGCCCTGGCTGATCTCGGCCTGGTAAGGCGTGTAGGCGGTATACCAGGCCGGGTTCTCGAACAGGTTGCGCTGGATCACCGGCGGCACATGGACGCCATGATAGCCGGCACCGATAAAGCTCTTCAGCACCGTGTTCTTTGCCATCGTCGCCGCGAGCTCGGCCAGCGCTTCCGCTTCGCTTGCGGGGGCGGGCAGGGCCAGCGGCCGGTCGAGCCGGATCGACTTCGGCACTGCCTGACTGATCAGGGTCTCGACCGAAGGGACGCCGATCGTCGCCAGCATGGCTCTGACGTCATGGAGGCCCGGGCCGATATGGCGAGCCGAGAAGGGGTAGGGTGCTGCGGTCATCTTCCTGGTCCTGCTATCAACCAATATGGGCTTTGTAAGCGGCTTCATCGAGGAGCCCATCGAGCTGGCTCTCATTGGCCAGCTTCATCTTCCACAGCCAGCCGTCGCCGGTTGCCGCCGAATTGACGAGCGAAGGATCGGCCGACAGCGCGGTATTGGCCTCGGTGATCTCGCCGTCGACCGGCGCGTAGACATCCGATGCGGCCTTGACCGATTCGACCACCACGGCGGTGTCGCCCTTGGCTAGCTTTCTGCCCAATTCCGGCAGCTCGACAAAGACGAGGTCGCCGAGCTGCTGCTGTGCGTAGTCGGTGATGCCGACCGTGGCGACGCCGCCCTCGACGCGAAGCCATTCGTGATCTTCGGTGAAATAGGTCTTTGCCATTGAAATCATCCTTTGCGGTAGCGATGGGGCGTGAAGGGCAAGGGGTGGATGTCGACCGGGATTTTCGTCCCGCGGACATCGGCGAACAGTTTTGCGCCGGATTTGGCAAGCGGCGTCTGGACGTAGCCCATGGCGACCGGATGACCGGCCGAGGGGCCGAAGCCGCCAGAGGTGACATGGCCGGCAGGGTTGCCGTCGGCATCGAAAAGGGCAGCACCGGCGCGCACCGGCTGGCGGCCTTCCGGCTTCAGGCCGACGCGTTTTTGCGCTGGACCACGCTCCAGGATGGCACGCAGCGCATCGGCGCCGATGAAGGCGCCCGAGGCGCGAACCTCCTTGGGGATGGCCCACATCAGCCCGGCGCTGGCCGGATCGATCTCCGGCGTGATGTCCAGCCCGTGCAGGCACAGTCCGGCTTCAAGCCGCAGGCTGTCGCGGGCGGCAAGGCCGACCCACATCACCCGCTCGTCCTCGAGCAGCCTGGCGACGAGGTTTCTTGCATCCGCTTCCGGCAGGCCGATCTCGAAGCCGTCTTCGCCGGTATAGCCGGACCGGCTCATGAACCATTTTTCGCGCGGCTCGATACCGTGCATGAACACCAGCGAACCCGTCTCGATGCCGGCGCGGGAAAGGGCAGCCCATGCTTCGGGGCCCTGGATGGCAAGGAAGACGCGGTCGAGTGCGTCCACCTTCACGTCGAAATCGCCCTCTGCTTCGAAATTTTTGGCCAATGCGCGCAGATGCTTTTCGTCGGCGGCGGCATTGCCGGCATTGGCGACCATCATGAAGCGCTCGGCGCCAAGCCTGGTGACGATCAGATCGTCCAGAATGCCGGCGGCCTCGTTGAGGAAGAACGTATATTTGGACAGGGAAACCTCAAGCGCGCCGGCATCGAACGGGCAGGCGCGGTTCAGAAGCGCTGCTGCCCCCGAACCGCTGATTTCGAACAGCTTCATGTGCGAGATGTCGAACAGGCCGGCATGCTCGCGGCTGTGCAGATGCTCTTTCATCACACCGGCCGGATAGGTCAGCGGCATCGACCAGCCGGCGAAGGCGCCAAAGCGCGCACCGCCTGCCACATGCAGATCTTCGAGGGGAAGGTGTTTGGTGTCGTCGCCCGTCATGTCATCTCCAGAGTCGCACGCAAGCGGCCGCGAATGGCGACCAGTCCGTGCCCCTCTGTCTGAAGCCTGAGAGACTCGCGCCCCGTAACTCTGTCGGCAGCGCTTACACCTTCGGCGCGGGGGCAAGCCCCGACTTTCCAGAGTGTCTTTCCCGTCTACGGTTCTTTTGCCTGAGAGATTTCGGGCGATTTCCCCTTCGGCGGCAGCTCTCGCTGCTCTCTCCCGCAAACAGGTAGGACTCGGTCAGGAGCCCTCGACTCGTCATCCATAGCCCGTGGACGACACCTTGTCACCTGCCAGCGACATTTTTACTGGACAGGTCGCGACCCTATTGTTTTGCGGGCTCGGGCTTGGCTGTCTCGAAGCGCGACATCCATTTGAAGCTGCCGAACCAGTAGCGGCGAACGCCGCCTATGGTGCCGTCGGCGGTGCGCGCGCCGATCCAGTTGTTGACGTATTGGATGAGGCGGACATCGTCCGGCCGCATCGCAAACGCTTCCGGCGTCCGCAACAGCGGGCCGCCCACCAGCTTGAGCTTGGCGTCATAAAGCCTGGCGGCCATTTGCGGCGTCGGCGATGTCGCCACCATCGCCTGTGCTTGCCCGCTGATGACGGCGGCGAAAACATCGGCCGCATTGTCGAATGACACGATGGCCGCTTTCGGGAATGCTTCCCTCGCGGCGGCTTCGTCCGTCGAGTTGGAGAGCACGGCGATCTTGTAGCCCGGCGCCGCCAGTACCTTGCCCGGCCTTTTCCCAAGACTGGCGATCGTCGCCACCATTCGGATATCGGCGGTACCGGTCTGGTCGGAGAACACCACCTCGCGTGCGCGTTCCGGCGTGCTGGCGTAGCCCGCCGCGATCATGTCGAAATCACCCTTGAGCAATCGCGTCTTGAGGTCGTTCCATGGCACCTCGACCAGCTTCAGGTCGACGCCGAGATCGGACGCCAGCGCACTGGTCAGGTCGACATCATAGCCGGCGAACTTCCCGTCGGCCTTCTTGAGGATCCATGGCGGGTTGAGCGCGACGCCGACTGTCAGTGTCTTCTGATCGATGATGCGCTTGAGGCTGTCGTCCGCCCGGGCTGGCAGCAGCGACAAAGCCAACCATGCAGAAAGGGCAAGTATAATAGTGGCGATAATCTTAGCGCGCATTAATATAACCTCACTGAGCCCGTCCGGTTGTCAGACTTACACAGAGGTGCCATTCTGTCGATAGCGGACCCTGATGGAGAGTTGCAATGTCGGCACGGATGGCGGTTACCGGTTCGATGATGTTCCTGGGTTGCATCCTGGGCAACCCGGCGAAGCTTTCGTTGCTGCCGGCGGCAGCGCAGGCTGCGGGGGCAAAACGCGTGGTCTGCTCCAGCGCCGATTACCGTTATTCCTATTGCGGGGTCGATACGCGACGTGGCGTGCAGTTGACCTCCCGTCTATCGAAGGCACGTTGCGTATACGGTAGAAGCTGGGGCTATGACGGCGGCGGCATCTGGGTCGACAATGGTTGCTCGGCCGAATTCGCAGTCGCCGGCCCCGACCGTAACCCCTCTGCTGGCGACCTCGCCGCAGCCATTATCGTCGGCGGCGTGGTAGGCGCCATTCTCGACAACAGCAATTCGCATCGCCATCATTCCGATAATTACTATCCGAAGCCGCGCCCGCGCCGTTACGACCAATCGATCGATCCGACGCCGCAATTCGACAATCAGGGCAATCCCAACTTCGATACCCACGGCAACTACCAAGGACCGCACGGGCTTGGGAAGCTCGTCACCCCGGACGATAATCCCGACCTGAATCCGGCCCTGCGGAGCGACGGCGACGACGGCGACGACGACAGTTAATGCATGTCGCGCAAAAGTGCGCAGCGGTTTTGCGACAACGACATGCATGAAAAGAAGAGCCTACAGCGCGTCGCATGAGGCCGATCGAACGCGGCGCGCTCTAGGTGAAACTGAGATCAGGTTTCAGTCAGATGCCGCCGTACCAGTCGTAGCCATTGTCCTCCCAATAGCCGCCTCTGCCGCCGCCGATATTGGCGAAGCCGTCGACCAGCTCGATCTTGTAGAGGTATTTCGGCATCTTGTAGCCGAGCTGGCGCTCGACGCGGACGCGCAGCGGCGCGCCGTTCTCGACCGGCAACGGCTTGCCGTTGAGGCCATAGGCAAGGATCGTCTGCGGATGACGGGCATCGATCAGGTCAATCGAGCCGTAATATTTGATATCGCCGGCAAGGCTGCGGTCGATCGTATCGAGGCAGTGGAACATGACATAGCGCGCCTGCGGCTTGACCACGGCCTGGTCGAGCACCAGCGACAGCGGCGTGCCGGTCCATTTGGCAATGCAACTCCAGCCTTCGACGCAGTCGTGGCGGGTGATCTGGGTGCGGCTCGGCATGTTCATCAGCTGCTCGCGGGTCAGCGACAGCGGCTTTTCGACAAGGCCGGAAACCTCCAGCCGCCAGTCGGCGAAATCGCTGGCGAGCAGGCCCTTGTAGAAATCGTCGTCGGGTGCGGTGACGCCGTTCGGCCGCTGCGGCTGGCGAATGTCGGCCTCGGTGAATTCCGGCGCCAGCGCATCAGCGCCGGCAAGCAGTCGCTGCGCCCGCCAGGTCAGGCCATTGGCGCTTTCGAGGAAGCTGCGCAGGCTGTCGCCGACGCCAAGCTGGCTGTCGAAGGCGTCGCAGCCCGACAGCATGATGCCGGAAAGGCCGAGGCTGGCCGAGGTCAGGAACTTTCTTCGGCTTATCTGTAGCTTGGGGCTGATCTCGAATTTCGCCATGTCAGGCACTCCTCTCTGGCGCATTGTCGGCATGCGCCGGCGGGTCGGTTCGATACCAGCCGGTGATGATTGAGCGCAGCTCGTTGATCGGACCGGCGGCCAGGATCATCAGGATGTGGATAATGAAGAAGGCGACGAGCAGCAGCATCACCGTGAAATGAATGGTGCGCGCCGTCTGTCGGCCGCCGAGCAAATCGTTCAGGAACGGCAGGACCGAATCCATGCTCGGCGACATGGCAAGGCCGGTGATGATCATCAGCGGCAGCAGCACGAACAGCACGCCGCCATAAGCCATCTTCTGCAAGGTGTTGTATTCGCGCCTGTGGTGAAACCTGAACCTGGCGTGGTCGACAATGTCTTGCGGCAGCCGCCTGATGTCATCGAGGCGCGGGGCAAGATCGCGGCGCAAATGGCCGTTGATGAGGCTGGCGACCAGCCAGACCAGCAGCGTGGTGGTCAGCACCCAGGCAAAGAAGAAATGAACGACGCGCGCGGTGCCGAGATCGTAGTAGGAAGGAATCGTAGCCCAGGACGGGAAGGCCCGGGAAGTCTCCTGGCCGGCCGGACCCGACCAGCCGAGCACACCAGTGGTATCGAAGCGCTTGCCGAAGATTTCGGTGTAGCCGCGCGGGCCAGCCGCGGTATTCTCGGCGCCAATGGCGAAGATGGTGTTGTTGTAGCCAAAGCCCGACTCCTTGCCGATGTAGAGCTGCGGGCGGGCGTTGAAGATCTGCAGGCCGGAAAGCAGCATGAAGAACAGCGCGATCGCCCATAGCCAATGCGTCAGCCGCGTCCAGCGCGACTGGCGATAGATCAGCGTCACATCGCTCGGCGCGGCGGTATCTGCTCCGGCGGCTTGGTTTCTGGCAAGCGATTCCATCTGTTGTTCCTCCGGCCGCGCGTTCGCCGCGGCCTGTCAGATATCTTCTCCTCCCAATACGTCGCCAGCCTAAGCGATGTTTCACCCGATCACGGATTTATTACGGACTGCCGAGGCTGACGGCTAGGTTGACTGCGGCTGCGACGATGACTGTATTGAAGAAGAACGACAGGATCGAATGCACAAGCACGACACGGCGCATTTGCGAGGTCGTGATGTTGGTGTCGGCGGTTTGCGCCGTCATGCCGATCACTGTCGAAAAATAGAGGAAATCCGAGCCCTCCGGCCGCTTGCCGCCCGGGAAGTCGAGGCCGCCGACTGGAATCCTCTTTTTGGTGTCGCCATCCATCGCATCGCCGTCCAACCAATAGAGATGCGCGTAGTGAAGTGCCGCCATGGCATGGATGGTCAACCAGCCAAGCGGGATAGACAATAGCGCGACCGTAAGCTCGACGGGATCCGCGCTCTTCTCCCTGTTGATCAATTGAAACAACGAAATGATGGCAATAGCGACCACAACCAGAGTGACCGCGAAGATCGCCAGTACCGGCAGGTCCGTCTCGCCTGCATTCTTGCGCAGATAGCTGCCGGTAAGCCGAGGCATGTGGGCGATGACAAGAACGAGATAGGCGGCAAAGAACACGTTGGCGCCGATCGAATAGGCAAGCGGCGCACGCCAGATCAGCGCGGCGCCAAAGGCTGCCACGCCGATGCAGGCCGACACCGCGAACAGCGTGTGGCGTCGCATGGGCATCTTGGTCGGGGTACCAGCCGCCATGGCCTTCAGTTCGCTAACGCGGATTTCAGCGCTCGCCGTAGGATGCGGTCAAGCTCGCCTAGGAACCGCGAGCGATCCTGCGGCGCGAAGCTCGAATTGTAGCCCTTGCTCTCGCCGGTTTCGCGCAGGTGCTGCTTGAGGTCGCGCATCGCCACCGCCATGCCGATCGTTTCGGGCGTAAACGGGCGTCCGGTGGGACCAAGTACGTGGGCGCCAAGCGCCACCGCGCGCGCGGCAAGCGGGATATCGGCGGTCACCACAATGTCGTTGGACCGGGCATTTTCGACGATCCAGTCGTCGGCGGCATCGGCGCCCTTGGGGACGACGACATTGCGGATCATCGGATCGCGCGACGGACGCAAGCCGCCATTGGAGACGAAGGTGACGACGATGCCGTGCCGCTCGGCGACTTTTTCGACCTCGGCCTTCACCGGGCAAGCGTCGGCGTCGACGAGAATAGCAGGTGCGGGCATCGTTGTTCCAAATGGGAAAGTGCCGGGCGGCGTCGCCCGGCTCGATCGATGATAGTCGAGCGGCTACTAGGCCGGCAATGCGCCGGATCTCTTGGCCGTCCAGGTGGCGATATAGTCCATCAGGCCAGGATTGAGGCAATCATAAGGTTCGAGCCCGATCGACTTCAGCTGTGACCTTATGCCGTCCATGCGGCTCGGATCGACACCGGATTCAATGATCGACGAGACAAAGGCGGTGAAGCCCGGCGGCGACCAGCCATCCTCCTGGAAGCGTTCCGGATGGATGAAGGACAGCCCCTTGAAAGCGTGGTCGCGCTCGACCGGGCCGTGCATGTGGACGCCGCAGCCGGTGCAGGCATGGCGCAGGATCAGCGCGCCCGGATCGACCACCTTCAGCTTGTCGCCGTTTTCGGTCACCGTCACGTCGTTTGTACCGGCAACCGCCACGATCGAGAACAGCGCGCCTTCCGGCTTCCAGCATTTGGTGCAGCCGCAGGCATGGTTGTGGGCGATCTGGCCCTTGACCTTCACCTTGACCGGGTTGCTGGTGCAGGCGCAGACCAGCGTGCCGCCGGCAAAGTCAGGCTTTTCCCGTGGCAATCCATTGTCGATTTTAGGATGCAGTTTTTCCGGCATTTTTGTCTCCTCCCGTGTTGAACATGTGCATTTTCGGCCGCTGGCTGGTTAGCCGGCGGCTTTCTCCT